>CAVKAB010000042.1:0-8803 GCA_963653985.1 Bacteroidaceae bacterium | reverse complement strand
GATTAATGGAATCATATAAAGCATAGGTATATTCAAATCATCTCTTAAAATATCATAATCAATTTTATTTTCATTATAATCAAAAATATGCTTAATATATTTATTCGTTTTCGTTTTTGAAATAATTAAAGTAAAACCACAAATTTCATTTCCATTTTCGTCACAACTAGATAAAGAAGGAATATCATCATTTTCCATTTTTACTTTAATTTTAATAGGTTTATTATCATCACTATTTTTGAAATCACTTTGTTTAATTTTAAAAAAATCAGATGATATTGATGAAAATGCTAATCTAATTCCATCTAATAAATTAGTTTTTCCAGCATTATTTTCGCCTGCAATTACAATTAATTGTTGGTTTATAATATATTTACCTTCCAAATTTCTAAAATTTTCAAATTCAATTTCTTTAATCACTTGCAATCATCCCCATGTATTCATATTTTTATTATAGCACTTTTCTTATTATCATTCTTTAATGAAATAGTTGAATTTAGAATAAAATAAGCAAAATTATAGAATTCATAAATACCATTAAACAACTAATAAATCACTATTTTAAAAATAATATTCTAGATTTTCAATTTTAATTTGATTTATTTAAAAATGTAATCAATATTAAATCATTATGATACTTTTCTTAATTGTTTATTTTGTTCCGCTTTGGATTTTTGTTTATATCTTTAGAATACTCTATGAGATTATTCATACTATTTGTTATATTTTTAAAGATTTATTTACTTTAAAACTACTCCATCTACTTGGAGATATTTTATTTATTATATTAATTCCTTTTGATATGATTTTTGGATTATTTCAAACTTTTTGCCAAACAATCTTTGCGTTAAATAAAGTTGCTAAAAAAGAATTTACTACAAAAGAAGCTTCTAAGTATTTATTAATAATGCAAGAAAATCCAAGAGATTTTAAAAATATTTAAGATTTTAATGTTAAATTTTAAAATAATAATCTTATATTAATATAAAAATGGTAAAAAATATTAGTAAGTATACTTTTAAGTATATTATCTTGTAAAAAATACCACTGTATGATAAAATATAACTACAATTTGGGTAACATTATGAAATATTTAAAGGAACTATCTAGTTACAATACTTTTTCTCTTAAAGATGCAAGTAAGATTATTGGAAATCTTCCAGCAACAAAAAAATATCTTAGTGAAATGGTTAAATCGGGATATATAAATAAAATTAGAAAGGATCTATATACATGTTATGATTTTGCTTTAAATGAAGATTGTGCAAATAAATATCAAATTGCCTCTTCTATCAATCAAAATTCATACATTTCTTATCATAGTGCTTTTGAGTTTTATGGATTTTATAATCAACTTTTTAATCAAATTCAAGTATCTACAAATAAAAGATTTTCACCTTTTGAATATGGTGACTATTTTTATGAATGTTATTTAAATAATATTAATATTCAAATTGATATTATTCAAGAAACTAGAGTTACTTCTATTGAAAGAACAATAGTGGATTCTATAAACATGTTAGGAAAAGTTATGGATATTGAAGAATTAATTAAATGTTTAGATTTAATTCATCTTGTTAAAGAAAATAAACTTCTTGAAGTTCTTAATGCTTATCGAAAAGAAGTTTTATACCGTAAAGTAGGATATATTCTTTCTTTTTATAAAGATGAATTTAAATTAAGTGATTCTTTCTTTAATATATGTCTTTCTAGAGGTGTTATATCTAATCGTGGATCTTTAATAAATAAAGACAAAGAAAGTCTTATTTTTGATTCTAAATGGGGACTTTATGTCTATCCAAATTTAAAAAATATAAATAATAAAGGAGGAGATTTAGATGTTTAAATATTCAGCAAAAGAAATTAATAAAATTGCAATTCAAACAAATTTTAATAAAAATACATGTGAAAAAGTTTTAAGATTATTTTCTATATTAAATTTTATTAATTCAAGTGAAATTAATAATCATCTTGCTTTAAAAGGTGGTACTGCAATTAATTTATTTTTACTTGATTTGCCTCGTCTTAGCGTTGATATTGATTTAGATTTTACTATTCCTTTAGATAGAGATGCAATGCTTCAAGAAAGAGAAAAAATAGATACAATCATTAGAAATTACATGGAAGATGAAGGCTATAATCTTTCAAATAAATCCAAATTTGTCCATACTTTAGATTCATATGTCTATTCTTATCAAACTACATCAGGAAGCAATGATGTCTTAAAGATTGAAATCAACTACTCAAATAGAGTACATTTATTAAAAACAACACTAAGAAAATCTAATGATATTCTAAATGAAACTACTTCTATTAATGCTTTAGCAAATGAAGAGTTAATAGGATCAAAAATTAATGCATTACTTGCAAGAACTACTCCTAGGGATGTTTATGATGTATATAATCTTTTTAAAGGTGGTTATATTAAAGATGGAACTTTAATTAAAAAGATTGCGATATTTTATATTTGTTTAAGTGCAGAAATTCCAATTAATTTTGATGAAATTCTAAATAACGCCTTAAACAAAATTCAGAATCTAAATTATCAACGAATTAAAGAAACATTAATTCCTGTTTTACATAAAGGGATTAAATTCGATGTTAATGAAGTTACTTCTTTTGTTACAAGTAGAATTAAAGAAATGTTTATTTTAGATTCAAATGATATTGAATACATAAATGCTATTAATAATAAATCATTCATTCCTAATATTCTTTTTAAAAATTATAAGATTGAAGATGTTTCTAACCATCCAATGGCATTGTGGAAATTAAAATTGCTAAATAAAATCAGCACCATTTGATGCTGATTTTTTAGTTTTCTATAATATTGTATTTATTAATAATGTGAATAATGGAAGAGTAATAATTGAAAGGATTGTTGAAATAATAACTACTCCTGCTCCAATATCTTCATTGTAATTAAATTTAATTGCAAAGATGGTTGTAATTGTAACAGTTGGAGTTGCCATTAAAGTAAAACATATCTTTAAAACAGTAGGATCAATACCTGCAAATGATAAAGCATATGTTACTCCTAAACATATTGCAGGAATTAAAATTAATCTAAAGCATACATTAATCCAAACATACTTATTCTTTAAAACATTTAGAATATTACTTGATCCAATAATCATACCTGTTACTACCATTGAAAGTGGTGTATTCATATTTCCAATTAATTTAATTGGGGAAGAAATAACATTTGGAATTGGAATTTGGAAAATAAAGATTAAAAGTCCAATGATAATTGAATAAATAATAGGTGTTTTTAAAATAGAAAGTAAGGTAGATTTTAAATTAAATGATTTAGATACAGTCATATATCCTACAGTCCAAAGTAAGATATTAAATACTGTTAAAAATGCAGAAGAATAGATAACTCCACTATCTCCAAATAATGCTTGGATTAATGGAACTCCCATATAAGCAGCATTTGAAAACATTAAGGCAAAAGTAAGCATTGGTTTATCAGTAGTTTTATACTTAATAGTAAGTACAATACTTACTACTATTCCTACTACAAGTAAGATAAATGAAACAAGAAATGACCATAAAAGATTATTTAATATCGTTTCATCATAAGTAGACATAAATGAATTAATAATCATACATGGTACTACAAGATATACTAAGATATTAGATAATGATTTCTTACTAGATGGATCTACTAATTTAGTTTTTACAAGTAAAAAACCTAATGCAATCATAATAAACATGATTGCAACTTGTTCAAGTGATATTAAAGATAATTCCATATTTATAACTTTGTATAAGCCTCCAATGTAACTTTTAAGTGATTAATCATAGCGTTTTTAGCGCCTTCTTTATCTTTTTTTAGCAATAAATCTAAGATTTCAATATGTTCTTTATACGCTTCAATTTTACGTTCATCAATCATCGCATCACTTAAATTTCTGATTCTTGATGTTTTATCCATTAATTTACCAACCATTTTAGTAAGTAAAGCATTATTTAATGGAGACATTAAAAACATATGGAATAATTTATCTACATCATGTAATGTATCTGGTTTAATAGGTGGGGTAGCTTCTTCTTTATTAGCAAGTTTAGTGTAATACTCTTTCCATTTTAAAAGTTCTTCTTCTTTATAATAATCACAAGCTTCTTTAATTGCTTTTGGTTCTACAATTATTCTTAATTCATAAACATCTTTGATGTTTTTAAATGAGATTGTAGATACAAAGGTTCCTTTACGAGGAACAATTGTAATAAATCCTTCTTCATTTAATCTTAATATGGCTTCTCTTACAGGAGTTCTACTTACTTTTAATTCTTTTGCAATTTTTTGTTCATCAATAACACTTCCAGGAACCATTTTCCCTAAGATTATCTCGTGTTTTAAATACTCATATGGAGTCATATAATCTTCCTTCTCTCTAATATATTACTAATATATTACTCTTATATTAGAGAATTTCAATTAAAAAAAGGAAATATTCTTTAAAAATACTTCCTATTTTACAAAATAATTAATCTTTAACTTTCCAAGTGCCCGTTTTATTTGAACCTTCATGGTAAATTATATCTTTATCTTCTAATGCTTTTAATTCTCTCATAACAGTGTATCTTGATACGTTTAATTCATCTGCCATTTCTTCTTGATTGATACTTACAAACCTTTTAATAAGTTCAATTAAATCTTGTTGACGATTAGTTAATCCTTCTTTGCTATATCCTTTATTAGAATATTTAGAAATTAAAGGATCTTTTCTAAATGGGATAGATACTTTAATAAAGTTATGCATAAAAATAAAGATAGATTTATCGTATTTTTTTAAGATTCTAATAATCCCTGTTCCCATATGTTCTACAAACCCTAAATCTCTAAAAACTTTCATTAATTGAGGATTTTTAGGAGACATAAACCCATTTAAAAATTCTTCTTTTTCAATTCCTTCAGGTAATCCTCCAACAGAAATTATTTCTATATGATCATCAAATATTCTAAATGTTGGAGAATTTTCATAAATGTAATCTGAATGCACTAAAGCATTAATTACTGCTTCTCTCATTGCAACTGAATCAAACAATTTTTCTTCAATTCTCTTTGGACTTTCAATTTTAGTAAAGGTTCTATTTTGACTTTCAATATAATTTACAATTTCATGAGTTGTTTTAATTAAAGATTGATTTGAAAATGATTTTAATTCAATTAAATCACTAACATCACTACCTTTAAATTTACCAACATTGATAACCAAACTATTTTGATCTGATAAAAGATACGCTAAATAGTTAAAATCACCATTTTCCATTCTAAAATTTAATTGACTTAGGGTATTTGAATTCAATTCATATCCAATTTCTTCATAATATATTTTAAGTTGAGTAAAGGTTAATTTTTTTATAGGAGATACAATATTAATTAAAGATGTTCTTGTTCTTTTAGAATACATATCAAAAATTTGTTTTTCAGTTAAAGGTACTGATGAACTTCCAATTCTAACAAAAGCACCCAAAGGACACATTCCATATTTTTTAATGTAATATGGTTTTTCGTTCCCTGATGCTACAATAACATGAATTATTTTCTTATTGTTCTTTTCTTCTACTACAATTTCAAAAAATCCAATAGGAGATGGAGCTATCCTATCTTTAATATGATCTCTAACAGTTAATTGAGCTTTATCAATATCTTCAAATTCATAAGTATTTTCTCCATCATCATCTATTCCAAAATAAATATGTCCACCTTTTGAATTTAAAAATGCAACAACTTCTTTCTCTAACTTATCATTTATTTCTCTTTTAAATTCCAAATAATCGCTTTCATACATAAATTAATACCTCCTTTCTTTAATAATATAATAATATTTTACAACATTAAATGCAACTTTATTTGCAACAATATTTGCAACATTAAATCTAATCAAAAAAAGGAATTATTCTTTAGAATACTTCCTTTAATTTGTAAAAATAACTACAAATTTTATACTAGATAATTACTAATATATTAATAATAATTATGATTTATAAATTAATCTAATAAATCTTTCATCAATAAATCAACACTATTATAAGTTTTATAATTGTTTAAATTTATTTCCATATTTTCTACTTCTTTATATGCATCAAGTGTAGTTTTATTAGGTATTTCATCTCTATTCTTTAATGCTGAATTTACTTTAATATTTAATTTGTCTTTCATATCTAATATTTTAAAACAATTTAATTAAAATTATAATAAAAAATAGTTAATGTATATTCAATTAAATTTCGCTTTCTTAATCGTCCGCGAACAATTCGCGGGCGATTCATGCACGGACGATTCAAGCTCAGATGATTATTTTTAATAAAAAGGTAGAAATCTTTCAGCTTCTACCTTAAATTTATTATTTTAAAATAACTTTATGGAAAATCTTCTTTCCTTTTTTAATTTTAATACCTGCTACTAATTTATCTTTTGCAATTAATAAGTTAGGATCGCTAACTTTTTCGTTATCAACACTAACTCCACCTTGTTGGACAAGTCTTCTTGCTTCTGATTTAGATGCACAAAGCTTTGTAACAACAAGTAAATCTAAAACATTAATTGAACCATCTTTTAAATCAGATTCACTTAATTCAGTAGTTGGCATTGTTGAATCATCGCCTTCTCCACTAAATAAAGCATGTGCAGCAGCTTGTGCTTTTTTAGCTTCTTCTTCTCCATGAACAAGAGATGTTAATGAGAATGCTAAAATTTCTTTCTTTTCATTAATTCTTGAATCACTCCAAGTTTCCATATCTTTAATTTCATCAAGTGGAATGAAAGTTAACATCTTGATGCATTTCATAACGTCAGCATCATCAACATTTCTCCAATATTGATAGAAATCAAATGGTGAAGTCTTTTTAGGATCAAGCCAAACAGCGCCATTACTTGTTTTACCCATCTTTTTACCTTCACTATTTAAAAGTAAGGTAATAGTCATTGCGTAAGCATCTTCTCCCATTTTCTTTCTAATGAGTTCAGTACCTGCAAGCATATTGCTCCATTGATCATCTCCACCAAATTCCATATTACATCCATAAACTTTATGTAAATGATAAAAATCATAGGCTTGCATAATCATATAGTTAAATTCAAAGAATGATAATCCTCTTTCCATTCTTTGTTTGTAACATTCTGCTCTTAACATGTTATTAACTGAAAAACAGGTTCCTACTTCTCTTAAAAGTGAGATGTAATTTAAATCAAGTAACCAATCAGCATTATTAACAACAATTGCTTTATCATCACCAAATTCAATAAATCTTTCCATTTGTTTTTTAAAGCAATCACAATTATGTTTAATAGTTTCTGCATCAAGCATTGCTCTTAAATCATTTCTTCCTGATGGATCTCCAATAAATCCAGTACCTCCACCAAGTAAAACAACTGGTTTATTTCCTGCCATTTGGAGACGTTTCATTAAGCAAAGTGCCATAAAGTGTCCAACATGTAATGAATCCGCTGTTGGATCAAATCCAATATAGAATTTAGCACCCCCATTATTGATTAAATCTCTAATCTTATCTTCATCAGTAACTTGTGCAATTAATCCTCTTTCTTTTAATTCTTCATAAATTCCCATAAATACTCCTTAAAATTTAAAAAAGTCCTCTATTCTAAAAAATATTAGAATAAAGGACGTAATTAATAACGTGGTACCACCTTTTTTTAAATATTTATCTCTAAATATTCCTCAATGTGTTTATAACACTAGCTATATTGGGCTTACCCATCTAACTCTACTTAATTTCAAATTAGCTGCTCCAAAATGTATCTTCATAGTATTCTTTTTATCTTTTCACCACCCAGATAATCTCTATATTTAAATAAATACTACTACTTATTTCTTCATTGCATTACTTAAATAATTTATAACTTATTAAACTTTTAATCAAGTTTAAAATGATTTTAATAGATTTATTATGAATCTAAAATCATAAAAGCTTCTTCATCTTCATGATCACCATGTTCAAAGAAAATCTTAAAAATTTCACAATAATTCACTTTTAATGCATCTTTTAAAGTAATTTGTATATCGATTCGATAGGCTACATTTTCTTTAACCTCATAATTTAAAAAATAAGTTTTGTAAAATTCATCACCATTTATTTTTATATAATCACAAAGATAAATAATTTCATTATTATTACTAATTTGATAAATAGAATTTTCTGGTTTAATCATAGTAATTTTACTATATTCATCATTTTTAAATACAATAGTTAATTGAGCACAATAAGTTTTTATATCAATTTTATTTAAACTTTCATAAAATACTGATAAATTATTAGTTTCAGTAAACTGCCCAGGTGAATGAACTTTTGGTTCATTTGGATTATTTTTGTTTCCACAGGAAGTTAATCCTAAAAAAATCAAATTTATTAATAATATATTTTTTAATCCTTTTAAACTTCTCATATTTTAATACCTTCTATTTTTAAAGTAGAATTACATATAAGGATATTAGAATAATAACAATAAATAATATAATGGTAGGAATTTTATATTTATTCTTATTTTTATAATAATAATTAAAAAGTAAATATTCAAATGATATTTTTCCTATTCCAAACAATACAAAGAATATATTCCTTACTATAAATGATAAATTGGTATTATGGAAATAAATTGTAAATGGTTTAAACCAAAACAAATTAAGCCAAACAATAGTAAGAATATCTGCGATTAAAAGTATTTGAATAATTAAGAATCTAAAATGGATACTTCTTAAATATTTAGATTCTTCTTTCTTTAAATATTCTTCTATTTCTTTAGAATTTAATAAATAATCAATTGATACATTAA
>CAVKAB010000041.1:0-8857 GCA_963653985.1 Bacteroidaceae bacterium | reverse complement strand
AAATATAATATTTATCAATAAAATTATTGAATATATTATTTTATAAGTAGTAAAATATTTTAGTAAAAAAAGGAGAATACTATGGGAAGACATTTCGAAGTCAGAGCTGCTTCTATGGCTGCTACTGCAAAAAAGAAAAGTGCAATTTATATGCGTGCCTCAAAAGAAATTTATATGGCTGCAAAAAGAGGCGTACCTGATCCTAATAGTAACTTAGCATTAAGAAGTGCAATTGAAAAATACAGAAAGAGCTGTCCAAAAGACGTTATCGACCGTGCTATTAAAAAAGCTCAAGGTGGAGACGCTACAAGCTATATCGAAGGTAGATATGAAGCTTTAGGACCTGCTGGAAGTTTATTAATTGTTGATACATTAAGTGATAACTCAAACAGAGCTTTAGTTAATGTTAGAACAATTATTACTAAAAAAGGTGGACAATTAAGTTCTGTTGCTTATAACTTTGAACACGTTGGAGTTTTAGATTTCAAATTCGCTGGAAAAGAAGAAGAATTAGAAGAAGCATTAATTTTAGGTGAAGTTGATGTTAAAGAAATCTCAAATGAAGATGGTATTGTTGAAGTTATCGTAACTCCAAGTGATTTCAATAAAGCAAAAGAAGTCTTAAAAGGCTTAGGTATTGAAGAATTTGAAGCTGCTGAAATTACAATGCTTGCTAATGATAAGATTACATTAGAAGGTGAACAATTAACTAAATTCAAAGAATTATTAGATCAATTAGATGATTGTGAAGACGTCCAAAACGTATATCACAACGTTGATTTATAATAAAAAGAATAAAATTTGGGCTTACTAACTATAGTAGGTCCTTTTTTAAACTTTTAATACTATTTTAATTTGCTATAATATAGTTATGAAAAATTTAGAAGTTAATTATGCTGTTATTCCTTGTGCTGGTAGAGGCACAAGATTTTTACCTATCACAAAAGGTAGCAGTAAAGAAATGTTAAATATTATAGATAGACCTAGTGTTGATTATATTGTAGATGAATGTGTAGATAGTGGAATTACTAATATAGTTTTTATTATTAGTGAAGGCAAAGATGATTTAATTAAATATTACACACCTAATAAAGAATTAGAAGATGATTTATTATCTAAAGGAAAAGAAGAATACGTTGAAACATTAAGAAAGATTCAAAGTAAAGCTACATACCATTTTGTATATCAAAAAGAATTATTAGGATTAGGACATGCTGTTTTACAAGCTAAAGAAATTATTAAAGATAATAATTTTGTTGTTTGCTGTGGAGATGATGTTAATACTTATAAAAAAGATGCCCCTTTAAAACAATTAATTGAAGCATTTAAAGAAACTAATGGATCAATTATTGTTGGAGGTCAAAAAATTGAAGGTAAAGATATTTCTAAATATGGATGTATGAATCCAAAAACATATGTTAGAGATGATTTAGTTTTACTTAAAGATATCGTAGAAAAACCAAAGTTTGAAGAAGCTCCAAGTAATCTTGCAAGTTTAGGAAAATGGGTTTTTACTAAAGATATTTTTGATTATTTAGAAAAAACACCTCTTGGAAAGGGAGGAGAAATCCAACTTACTGACGCTATTGCTTTAGCAATTAAAGATAAAGATGTTTATTACAAATCATATGAAGGTAAAAGATATGATTGTGGAGATAAGTTAGGATATTTAAAAGCGATTGTAGATTTTGCACTCGAAAGAGAAGAATTTAAAAAAGATTTTTATAATTATTTAAAATCAAAAGTTAATAAATAGTGAGTATTAAAAAGAACGAAATTTGTGGATTATTCGTTCTTTTTTGCTATTTAGATACTATTTAATTTATAAATAAAGTATAATATAAATGCGAATTATGGAGAATTTATTATTATGGGATTTAAAAAGGAAGAAAAGAAGGTTGTTAAACCTTTAGAAGAAGAAAATAGCGTCATACAAAATGATGAAAAAGAAGAAGAAATTGAAGAAGAAGTACCTTTAATTGATGATTTTGATGCTAAAAATATTATTGATGCAATTAATAAAGAAAAAGAAGAATTTTTAAAAATCCAAAAGAAATGGAGAATTGTTGGACTTGTTGGTACGGGTGTATTTTTAATATTTATGATTGCAGGTTTTATTTTATGTGCAACATTTGTTAAAGACACTACTAATCAATGGGTAAGCTATATTGGATTTGGATTAATTGTTATTGGATTTGCAATTTCAATTGTTATTTCTAAAGTTCAAAAGAATAAAGTTAGTGCAGCTGCTACAAAATATGCTGATTTTTATTACGAAAAGAAAGCTGAATTAGTTTTCAATATTCCAGGAATTTCAAATGTTGAAGCAAGTGGTAAATTTGAAAATAAAGATTCATTTATTAATGCTAAATTTTATAAAGATATTAAAACAGTAAGAAGTAGATTTGGAGTTAAATTTACTTATAATAAAAAAGATTGTGCAATCAGTGAAACTGCTGGATGTGTTTTAGTTAAAAATAGAACATCTCCAAAGTTCTTAGGTAAGTTTTTTGTATGCCCTATTAAATACGAAAAACCTACTACAATTTTATTCCAACTTAAAGGTAAAGAATTATCACAACCTATTGATAATATTGAAAATTTAGAATTAAAAGAAGGTAATGAAAAATACGTTATTTATTCAAATGACAATGATTATAGTGAGATTTTAAATTCAAAAGTAATTGGATTAATTAAACAATTCAAAATTAAAGATCCAGTTATTGATGTCATTTTATCAATTCATGAAAATGAATTATCAATTGGAATTGATTATATTGATGAATATATGAACGCTCCAATTGATAAAGATTTAGATTTAGAAAGAATTTCTAAAGAAAAATTAGATGTTGAAAGGTTATTAGCAATAGTAAAAGAATTTAATTAGTTTTTTCTTTAATTATTATATTGAGGTTTGGATATGTCATTAGAGAAAAAATGGATTGAAGTTCAAGGATATAAACATGATGGAAGGATGCATAGAATCTGGGATAGTGTTTATGTTGTAGAAGAGACAGATGAATATGTTGTAGTTGCAAGTAAACGTACTAAGGTTATTGAACATGATTTTAGAGTGTGGTACACCAAAGAACCTGCAGTTATGATTTATTTTAAAAATAAATGGATGAACATAATTTCTATGTTTAAAAAAGGTGGAATTACTTACTATGTTAATTTAGCTTCTCCTTATGTTTTAGATCAAGGATTTATTAAATATATAGATTATGATTTAGATTTAAAATTTTATCCAAATGATAAAATTAGATTGATTGATGTAAAAGAATATGGATATCATCGTAAAAAATATGGATATGGAGATGATATTGATACAATTTTAAAATACAATATTGGTGCGATTAAAAGAATGATGGAAAATAAAGAATTTCCATTTATTGATTCAAAAATTGAAGAATATTATAAAAAGTTTCTAGATGAAACGGGTAAAAAGAATGATGATTAAGGTTTATTCTAATAGTTTAGAAGACACTAAAGAAATAGCACATATTATCTCTAAATATGTTTATAAAGGAATGGTTATAACATTAAATGGAGATTTAGGTGCAGGAAAAACAACATTTACTAAAGCATTTGGTAAAGAAATTGGAATTAAAGAAGAAATTAATTCTCCTACTTTTAATATTTTAAAATGTTATATGAATAATAATATCCCTCTTTACCATATTGATGCGTATCGATTAGAAGATGTAAATCCTGATAATTTAAATATTGGACTTGAAGAAGTTATCGAAGGTGATGGAGTTTGTTTAATTGAATGGAGCAAATTCATCCCTGAATTTATTCCTAAATATTCTTTAAATATTGAAATTAAAGATTTAGGAGATTTAAAAAGAGAATTTATAATTGAATCAAATAATGATAAATTTGATCCTTTAATGAAAGAATTAGAAGGTAAATAGTATGTATACATTATTGTTAGATAGTTCAAATGTTGAATTAATTGTAGGTCTTGCAAAAGATAATGTTTTAATTGATGAAATTAGATATAATGCATGGCAAAAACAAAGCGAATTCATGGTAAGTGAGATTGATAAAATATTTAAAAGAAATAGTATTGATCCAAAAAGTATTAATGAAGTTGTAGTAAGTTATGGACCAGGAAGTTATACTGGATTAAGAATTGCTTTAACGATTGCAAAAATTTATTCAATTTCTTTAAATATCACACTTTATAAATTATCATCACTTCAAATTTTAGAAAAAAGAGATGAAACTAGTATTTGCTTGATGAACGCTAGAAGTTCTAGAAGCTATATTGGAATTTATAAAAATAAAGAATGCTTATTAAGCGATAGAGTATTAACAAATGAAGAAGTTTTAAAAATTATTAATGAAAACCCTACCTATAAAGTATGTGGAGAAGTTAGTTATTTAAATTTAAAAGATGAAGTTAGTGATACTCTTAATAATATGCTTTATTTAAAAGGAAACGAGAATAAAGTAGAAGATGTTTTAGCTTTAAAAGCACTTTATTTAAAGGATTAATATGGAAATATCTTTTTATAAAGGAGATAGTTCTATTTTAGAAGAAATAGAAAAAGATGATGATAAAGAAATTTTAGAATTAAAAGATTTAGATTATGAAATTCATGAAAATCCCGTTTCTAAAATTTTAGTAGTAAAAGATAATTCTAAAATCGTTGGATATTTAGATTATTGGATTACTTTTGATTCATCTACTATTTTTAAAATTATTATTAAAAAAGAATACCGTGCTCAAGGTCTTGCTAGTTTATTGCTTGAAAAGATGTTTGAAGATTTAAAATCTAATGAAGTTTTATTTTCAACACTTGAAGTAAGAGTTAGTAATGAAAACGCCATTAAACTTTATAAGAAATTTGGTTATGAAAAAATTACAATCAAAGAAAAATATTATAAAGATGGAGAAGACGCTATCTACATGGTAAGAGGTATTTAAAATGGATAAGATTATTTTAGGAATTGAATCAAGTTGTGATGAAACCGCAATTGCAATTTTAAAAAATGATGAATTAATTGCAAATGTTATTTCTACTCAAATTGAAGTACATAAAAAATATGGTGGAGTTATGCCTGAAGTTGCATCTCGTTTACATTTAGAAAATGTTGGAGTTGTTTTAAAAGAAGCTTTAGACACTGCTAAAATCAAAATGGAAGATGTTACTGCAATTGCTGTAACTAGAGGTCCAGGATTAATTGGAGCATTGCATGTTGGATTACAAGCTGCTAAAACTTTAGCATTAATTTATAATAAACCACTTATTCCAGTACATCATTTAGGTGGTCATATTTACGCTAATGAATATGTTGCACCTTTAAAATTTCCATGTCTTGCAGTTGTTGTAAGTGGTGGAAATACTGAACTTGTTTATATGAAAGAACATCTTAATTTTGAAGTTATTGGTGAAACAATGGATGATGCAATTGGAGAAAGTTTTGATAAAGTTGCTCGTGTTTTAGGTCTTCCTTATCCTGGAGGAGTTGCAATTGATAAATTAGCAAAAATTGGTGAACATAAATATAAATTACCAGAACCAGTTCATGATGGAAGTTTAAATTTCTCATATTCTGGATTAAAATCTGCAGTTATTAATTTGGTTCATAAAATGGATCAAAATAAAGAAGAATATAAGATTGAAGATATTGCAAAATCATTCCAAGATGTTGCAGTTAAGGAAATTATTGATAAAGTTAAACTTGCAACACAAAAATACGATGTTAAACAAGTCGTTTTAGCTGGTGGAGTTAGTGCTAATTCTTATTTAAGAAGTGAAATTACTAAAGCTTACGAAAAGACTGATATTGAAGTTATTATTCCTCCAATTTGGTGTACAACTGATAATGCTGCAATGATTGCAAAGATTGGTTCATATTTATATGACAAGAAAGTTTTTGCAGATTTATCACTTGGAGTAGATCCTTCTTGGAGAATTGAAGATTATTTAAAATATTAATGTAATTTTTAAATAATATGATAAAATTTTAAAGAAAAGAGGTAGAAAATTATATGGAAAGAATCATGGTAACATGTAAAAGTTTATTTTTAAAAAACGATAACAAAACCTTAAAAGATGGTGAAAAAGTAGTTTTAGAAGGCTGGGTTAGAGGTAATAGAAATTCTTCTAATGTTGGTTTTATTGAATTTAATGATGGAACTGCTTTTAAAAATATCCAATTAGTATATGAATCAAAATTAGAAAAATTTAATGAAATTTCTCATTTTAAATACGCAAGTAGTATTAAAGTTGAAGGTTTAGTTAAATTAACTCCTGAAAGTAAACAACCATTTGAGATTAGTGTTGTAGATGCAACTTGTCTTGGTGATGTTGCAGAAGATTATCCTTTACAAAAGAAAAAACATAGTTTTGAATTTTTAAGAGATATCGCTTATTTAAGACCAAGAGCAAATACTTTTAGTGCAGTTTATAGAGTTAGAAATGCTTTAGCTTATGCAATTCATAAATATTTCCAAGAAAGAGATTTTA
Source organism: Bacteroidaceae bacterium (assembly GCA_963653985.1). Taxonomy (GTDB): domain Bacteria; phylum Bacillota_I; class Bacilli_A; order RFN20; family CAG-826; genus Onthovivens. The sequence goes on along the minus strand of CAVKAB010000041.1, from coordinate 2,375 downwards.
TGTATGTTCATACTCCAATTATTACTGCAAATGATGCTGAAGGTGCAGGACAATCTTTTAGAGTTGTTGCTGATTTAAAAAATCCAAATGATTTCTTTAATGCAAATGCATGTTTAACTGTTTCAGGTCAATTACATGTTGAATCTTTTGCACTTGCTTTTAGAGATGTCTATACATTTGGTCCTACATTTAGAGCAGAAGAATCTTCTACAAATAGACATGCTTGCGAATTCTGGATGATTGAACCAGAAATTGCTTTTGCAGATTTAGAAGATGATATGGAATTAATGGAAAGTTTCTTAAAATATATCATTGGATATGTTTTAGAAAACTGTAAAGATGAAATGAATTTCTTTGATAAATTCATTGAACCAGGATTACTTGATAAATTACATCATGTTTTAAATAGTGAATTTAAACGTATGACTTATACAGAAGCTATTGAAATTTTAGTCAAAGCTCAAGAAGCAGGTCATAAGTTTGAATATAAAGACATTCATTGGGGAACTGATTTACAAAGTGAACATGAACGTTATATTACAGAACAAGTTGTTAAAGGACCAGTTTTCTTAATTAATTATCCAAAAGAAATTAAATCATTCTACATGAAACTTAATCCAGATAATAAAACTGTTGCAGCATGTGATTTACTTGTTCCAGGAGTTGGTGAAATTTGTGGTGGATCTCAAAGAGAAGAAAACTATGAATTATTAAAAGCTAAAATGGAAGAACTTGGTAATGATAAAGGTCTTGAATGGTATTTAAATTTAAGAAAATATGGAGGATGTATCCATAGTGGTTTTGGTTTAGGATTTGATAGATTAATCATGTATATTACAGGAATTAACAATATTCGTGATACTGAACCTTTCCCTAGAACTTATGGTAGTTTAAAATATTAATATGGAAGAAAAGAAATATCGTACTAACAATAAAACAGTAGAAATTAATACTATTGAGGAAGAAGAAATTGTAAATCCTAAAAATAAAGGTAAATTTATTGGGGTTTGTGTTTTTTCTGGTGTACTTTTTATCTATATTATTTATTTAATTATTGTAATTTTTATTAATTAATTATTTAAGCATTGCATTTATTGTGATGCTTTTTCTTATGGAGAATTTTATGAAATATAGAAATTCAATTATTCATATGGATTTTTCTGATCCAGATGTTATAAGAGTTAATGATGATTTTTATTTAATTGCTTCAAGTTTTAATGAAGTACCTGCCATTCCAATTTTGCATTCTAAAAATTTAGTAGAATGGGAATATTTAGGGTACGCTTTAAATAGATTACCTAGTAAATTTAATGAAGTTAAACATGGAGAAGGAGTATGGGCTCCTTCAATTAGATATCATAATGGTTTATTTTACATTCTTTTTCCTATGCCTGATGAAGGAATTTTTGAGATTCATTCTAAAAATATTTTAGGTCCTTGGAGCATTCCAAATTGTTTAATAAAAGGAAGAGGTTACGAAGATCCTTGTCCTATATGGGTAAATGATAAAGCTTATATAGTATTTTCTTTTGTAAAAAGCAGAATTGGATTTAATTCTTTACTTGCGTTAATTGAAGTTACTCCTGATTTATCTAAAACGATTGGAGAATACAAAATAATTTATGATGGACACAATAATAATCCAACAATTGAAGGCCCAAAGTTTTATAAAAGAAATGACTATTTTTATATTTTAGCTCCTGCAGGAAGTGTTAAAAGTGGATGGCAAGTTGCTTTAAGAAGTAAAAATATAGAAGGACCTTATGAATCAAAAATCATTCTTTTTCAAGGTGATTCATTAGTTAATGGGCCTCATCAAGGTGCATTGATTGATTTAAATAATAACGATGAATATGCATTTATTCATTTTCAAGATAAAAGAGCATATGGAAGAATTTTACATTTAGAACCTGCTAAATGGATTAATGACTGGCCAGTAATAGGTGAAATTAGTGATGATTTACTACCTGGAACACCAGTTAGTGAGCATGAATATTTTATAAACACAAAAACTAATTATTCTATTCAAATTAGTGATGATTTTAAAGATGATAAATTATCATTAATGTGGCAAAAGCCTTCAAACATTGATGATTTTTATGAATTTGATGATGGATTAATTTTTAAATTTTTAAAATCTGATAATACTAATGAAATTAATCTTCTTCAAAGAATGTTATTAACAAAAATTCCAGGATTAAATTTTGATGTTGAAACAGAAATTGATTTAAGCAATTTAAAGGAGTCTAACTATTTTGGATTTATTATTAATGGAATCAAATATAAATGTATTGAATTTTATAAGAAAAATAATGAAATATTTTTAAGAATTCTAGATGGAGAATATAATTTTGAGGATAAAATTATATTTAAAG
>CAVKAB010000040.1:0-9305 GCA_963653985.1 Bacteroidaceae bacterium | reverse complement strand
TTTGTTCAACTTGTAACAAGAAAATATGATGAAAGATTATCATTCTACAATAATGGAAAATTATATTTTATTAATCCAAAAGATTATGAAACTAAATATACTCAATATTTAACTGAAGTAACTTTTTATTTAAATAAAGTTAAAGATGAAGAAAAAAACATTAGTGTTGCTCAAATTTTTAATAATTTATTTGTACCTTATATTATGATAAATTTACCTGAATTCTTTTCAAATCAAGATTTATTTAATGTCTATATAGCATCAATTATTGCATCGTATGTTTCAATTTCTGCAGATTATACTGAAGATAATTTATTAAAAGGATTAAATTACTCAAAAAAGACAGTTAATAAAATAGTAGATAAGATATTAAATCTTAACTGTTTCTAAAATATTGCATAATTTTTATATTTTACTTAAAAAATATATTAATTTGTGGTATATTTTATCCTAGACAGTCTCTAGATAGCATCTAGTTGTGTCTTGATAAAAAATTTCAATTGTTTACGGAGGAAATAATAATAAATATGGCAACTGAATTAAAAAAAGTATCTCCATCAGTTTATGAAGTTACATGTGAAGTTACAGGTGACGCTTATAAAGCTGCTGGTGAAAAAGCATTAGCAAAATTAGTCGAAAAAGTTACAATCAAAGGCTTTAGAAAAGGAAAAGCTCCTATTGATCTCGCAAAGAAATTAATTTCACCTTTAGATTTAGCAAACGAAACAATTAATCAATCTATCAATCCAGCATACCAAGAAGTTTTAAAAATGTTTAATTTAACTCCAAACTTCCAACCTACTGTTGATTGCACAGATTTCAAAGATAATAGTTTAACTTTAAAATTTACAATTTATACTGTTCCAACATGTAAATTAGGTAAATATAAAGGAATCGACATCCCAATGGATAAAGTCGAAGTTAGTGATGAAGAAATTGAAAAAGCAGTTAATCAAGCTTTAAAAGATAATGCTGAACTCGTTTTAAAAGAAACAGCAGCAGAAATGGGTGATACTGTTGTCTTTGATTTCAAAGGTTATGTCGATGGTAAAGAATTCGAAGGTGGAAGTGCAGATAACTATTCTTTAGTTTTAGGTAGTAATCAATTTGTTCCAGGATTCGAAGAACAATTAGTTGGCGTTTTACCAGAATCAAAGAAAGATGTTGAAATCACATTCCCAGAACAATACATTAAAGAATTAGCAGGTAAACAAGCTAAATTCGTTTGTATGGTTCACGAAATTAAAGCTAAAAAAGAACCAGAATTAAATGATGATTTTGTTGCTTCTTTAGGACTTGCAGGTGTTGCAACTGTTGAAGATTTTAAAAATCATAAAAAGCAAGAATTATTAAGTGCTAAAACAAGAGAAGCTAAAAATAAACAATTTGCTGAATTAATGGCTGAAATTGTTAAAGGTGCTGAATTTGAAATTAGTGATAAATTAATCGCTGCTGAAGCTGAAAATTCAAAGAAAGAATCAATTGCTCAAATTGAACAAAATGGTTTAACATTTGAAATGTATAAAGAAATTACTGGTTTAGATGATGCTAAATTTGAAGAAAACTTAAAAGAAGCTGCTTTAAATAGAATTAAAGAATTCTTAGTTTTAAATCAAGTTGGTGCTGATGAACATTTAACTATTACAAAAGGTGATGTTGATGCATATTATGAAAATTTAGCAAATAGATATGGTATGAAAAAAGAAGAAATCGTTAAGATTTTAGGTGCTAATGAACAAGGATTAGTTAGCAATTTATACCAAAATAAAGTTGAAAACTTTATTTTATTAAATAACTTAGGAAATGCTGCTCCTGAAGCAAAAGAAGAAGCAAAAGAAGTTAAAGAAGAAAAATAATTAACTTATATTTATTATTGAGGAGGACATATTCATAATGAATGAAATTAAAGAAGAATTATTGCCTATCCTAGTTACTAGAGGTTTAGTCCTCTATCCAAATAATGATAATATAGTTTACGTTGAAAGAGAGTTTTCTAAAAACTCTCTTTTAGACGCTATAGGAAATAAAAAAGATTTATATATTACTTGCCAAAAAGATCCTAAAAAAGAAGATATTGATGGAATTAGTGATATTTATTGCGTTGCAACTAAATGTAGAATTTTAAAACAAGATACCTATAACAATATGTTAAGAGTATCTTTACATCCATACGCAAGAGTATTAATTAGTGATATTCAAATTAAAGACAAAACTATATTCGCATTAGCAAAGGATTATCCAGACGTTACTGGAAATGATCAAAATAAAGAACAAATTTACGTTGAAAAATTATCTGAATATTTCAAAAATGATTCATTAGAAAAATTATTTGGTAAACAACCAAAGAAATTCTATGATCAAATTGAAAAAGGATTAAATGCTTTAGATTTATCTTATCTTTTTTCAAACGCTTTACAAATTGAGGCAAGTAAAAAGCAAGATTTATTAGAAGCAAAAGATGTTATTTCAAGAATTGAACTTTTAATTCAAGATTTTGAAATTATTAAATTAAGAAATAAAGTAGATTCAGAAGTTCAAAAAACATTACAAGAAAATACTCAAAAACAACAAAAAGAATATTATTTAAGAGAACAACTTCGTGCTATTAAAGAACAATTAAATGATGGTTCTACTAGCGAAGAAGATAAAATTAAAGATAAAGCTGAAAAATTAAATTTACCAGAAAATGTAAAAGAAAAAGTAAATTATGAATTATCTAGACTTAATTCAATTCCTCAAGGAACTCTTGAATATGGATTAATTTTAGATTATCTTGATACTTTACTTAAGATTCCTTTTACTAAGGAAACAAAAGATAATGATGATTTAAACAATTCTAAAAAAGTTTTAGATGATGATCATTATGGTTTAGAAAAAGCTAAAGATAGAATTTTAGAATATTTAGCAATTAAAAAGCTTAATGGAAACTTAAAAGCTCCTGTTATTTGTTTCTTTGGCCCTCCAGGAACTGGTAAAACATCTTTATCAACTTCAATTGCAAAAGCATTAGGAAGAGAATTTATTAAATGTTCTTTAGGTGGTGTTAGTGATGAAGGTGAAATCAGAGGTCATAGAAGAACTTATGTTGGAAGTAAGCCAGGAAGAATCATCAGTGCTTTAATTAAAGCAGGTGTTAAAAATCCTGTTATGTGTTTAGACGAAATTGATAAAATTTCTCAAAATTCATTTAAAGGCGATCCATCAAGTGCTTTACTTGAGGTATTAGATCCTGAACAAAATTCACATTTTAGAGATAATTACATTGAAGTGGAAATAGATTTAAGTGATGTTTTATTTATTTGTACATGTAATTATTTAGAAAATGTACCAGAACCTTTAAGAGATAGATTAGAATTAATTCCAATTGATTCATACACTTTACTTGAAAAAGAAAAAATTGCTGAACAACATTTAATTAGAAAAGAAGCTAAAAATGTTGGATTAGATCCAAAAAATGTTAAATTTACTAAAGACGCTATTGAATATATTATTGAAAGATATACTCGTGAAGCTGGTGTTAGAGATTTATCACGTAAAGTTGGAACTATTTTAAGAAAATCAATCATTGATGCTTTAAAGAAAGATGAAAAAGAAATTAAAGTTTCAATCGGTGTTAAAGAAGTTAAAAAATACTTAGGTGTTGAAATTTTTGATAACACTGAAAAAGAAAGAGAAAGCCAAGTTGGTATTGTAACTGGCCTTGCTTATACTCAATATGGAGGAGATATTTTACCTATTGAAGTTAATTATTTTGAAGGTAAAGGTCAACTTGTTTTAACTGGTAATTTAGGTAATGTCATGAAAGAATCATGCTCAATCGCTTTAGATTATGTTAAAGCTAATGCTTCTAAATATGGAATTGATCCTAAATTATTTACAAATAACGATATTCATATCCATGTTCCAGAAGGCGCAGTTCCAAAAGATGGTCCAAGTGCAGGTATCGCAATTACAACCGCAATTATCTCAGCATTAAGCAAAACTCCAGTTAGTAGTGACGTTGCAATGACTGGTGAAGTTAATTTAAGAGGACATGCACTTCCTATTGGTGGATTAAGAGAAAAATCTCTTGCTGCTTTAAGAAGTGGAATTAAAACAATTATTGTCCCAAAATTAAATAAGAAAAACGTCGATGAATTACCAAAAGAAATTAAAACAGGCTTAAATATCATTTATATGAATAATGTAGATGACGCAATTAAAGTTTGTTTTAAAAATAAAAAAGAAGATTAGTTAAAAAATATGAATGAAGTAAATTACTATAAAAAAGCAAAATTTATTAAATCTGTTGTAGATTTTAAAACAGATTCACCTAGTTTAAAATTAAACGAGGTACTTTTTGTTGGACGTAGTAATGTTGGAAAATCTTCATTAATAAACGCAATTACTAATAATTCAAAACTTGCTTATGTATCAAGTAAACCAGGGCACACAAGATTATTAAATTATTACCTTATAAATGATAGTTTCTATCTTGTTGATGCTCCTGGTTATGGATTTTCAAAAGAAAAAGGGAAAGATTATGAATTTTATGGTAATATGCTAGAAAATTATTTAACACAAAATGAAAATTTAAAAGTAGTAATATTTCTTCTTGATTCAAGAAGAATTCCTAATGAAGAAGACATTATGCTTTATGATTTCTTCAAAGAAAACAATATCCCATTCATTTGTGTTATGACAAAATGTGATAAAGCTAATATGAGTGAACGTTCAAAAATAGTTAAAAATTTAACAAGTAGCTTTAATGATTTTAAAAAAGATAATTATTTCTTAGTTAGTATTAAAAATGCTAAACTATTAAATAGTTTTATTAATAAATTAGATGAATATGTAAAATAGAGGTGCTAAAAATGTTAGATAAGCGTTATGATTTTAAAGAAATAGAAGAAGGTAGAGTTGAAAGATGGAAAAATGCAGGCTATTTTAAAGCAGGTGACACATCGAAACTTCCTTTTGCAATGGTTATTCCACCACCAAATGTTACTGGTGTTTTACATATTGGACACGCAATTGATAATACTTTCCAAGATATTATTGCTCGTTATAAAAAATTAAAAGGCTTTGATGTTTTATATCTTCCAGGCGTTGATCATGCAGGAATTGCAACTCAAGCTAAAGTTGATGCAAAATTAAAAGAAGAAGGAAAATCAAGATATGATATTGGAAGAGAAGCTTTCTTAAAAGAAGCTTTTGCTTGGAAAAATGAAAAATCTGACATTATTCATTCTCAATGGGCAAAAATGGGTATCATGGTAGACTATAGTAGAGAAAGATTTACTTTAGATGAAGGATTCCAAGATGCTGTTTTTACTGTTTTTAAGACTTTATATGATGAAGGATTAATTTATCAAGGTACAAGAATTGTTAACTATGATCCTGTAATGAAAACAGCTTTAAGTAATATCGAAATTATTTATAAAGAAGAAGAAGGTTCTTTTTTCTATTTTAAATATAGATTTGAAAACGATAAAAATAAATATTTAGAAATTGCTACTACTCGTCCTGAAACAATGTTTGGTGATACATGTATTGTTGTTAATCCAGATGATGAAAGATATAAAGATATTATTGGTAAGAATGTTATAAATCCTGCAAATGGTGATTTATTACCTGTTATTGCTGATAGTTATGTTGATATTTCTTTTGGTACAGGTGCAATGAAATGTACTCCAGCTCATGATCCAAATGATTATATTATTGGTCAAAAATATGGTTTTGCTCATCCAGTTATCATGAATATTGATGGTACAATGGTCGATGGACTTGGAAAATATTCAGGTATGACTAGAGAAAAATGTCGTGAAGAATTAGTTAACGATATCAAAAATAATGGTGATTTAATTAAAATTGAAAAAATTATGCACAATGTCGGCCATAGTGAAAGAAGTGATGCAATTGTTGAACCAATCTTATCAAAACAATGGTTTGTTAAGATGAAACCATTAGCAGATAGAGTTTTAGAAAATCAAAAAACCGATAATAAAGTTAATTTCTATCCAGCAAGATTTGAAAATGTTTTAACTAGATGGCTTTCAAATATTGATGATTGGTGTATTTCACGTCAATTATGGTGGGGCCATAGAATTCCAGTTTGGTATAAAAAAGATGATCCAACTAAAGTTATTGTTTCTAAAACAAACCCAGGAAAAGATGATGAATACTATCAAGATGAAGATGTTTTAGATACATGGTTTTCAAGTGCTTTATGGCCATTTGCAACACTTGGTTGGCCAAAAGAAACAGAAGATTTTAAACGTTATTACCCAACAAATTGCTTAGTTACTGGATATGATATTATTTTCTTTTGGGTTTCAAGAATGATTTTCCAAGGATTACATTTTACAAATCAAATCCCATTTAAAGATGTAGTTATTCACGGTATCGTTAGAGATTCTCAAGGAAGAAAAATGTCTAAATCATTAGGAAATGGTATTGATCCTGTTAAAATTATCGATCAATATGGTACTGATAGTTTAAGATATTTCTTAGCAACTACTGCAGCTCCAGGACTTGATATGAGATATAGTGAAGAAAAAGTTAAAGCTGCTAATCAATATCTAAATAAAATTTGGAATGTTGCTAGATTTGCTTTGATGAATATTCCAGAAAATTACACATTCAAAAATAAGAACTTTAATGAATTAAATGAACTTGATCAATATGTTTTATTAAAATTAGATGAAACAATTGAAAAAGTTACTAATGCAATGGAAAAATATGAATTTGGCATTGCATCTTCAATTCTTTATGATTTTGTTTATGATGTTTTCTGTGATTTCTATATTGAATTATCAAAAGTTTCATTACAAGATGAATCATACAATAAAGAAAGTGTTTATTTTACATTAGTTACATGCTTAAAAGAAATTTGTATTATGATTCATCCATTTGCTCCATTTATTAGTGATGAAATCTATACAAATTTACCTGCATCATTAGATTCAATTATGCTTGAAACTTATCCAAGTGTAAAAGGATTTAAAGATACAAATAATGTTGTTATTAAAGTTGAAACTTTAAGAAATATTATTGAAAAAATTAGAGCGTATAAGGTAGAAAATTCCTTACAACCTAACCATAAATTAACATTAAAAATTAAATCTAATTTGGAATTAAAAACATTAGATAAATATATTTCAAGATTTACTTTTGCAGAATCATTAGAATTTAGCAATAATGATTTTAAAGATATGAATAATTTAGTTATTGAAAATGCTACTATCTATATTGATGATAATATCGATAAAGATGCGTTAAATAAAAAAATAAACGATCAATTAGCAAAAATTAATTCAGAAATCAAAAGAAGTGAAGGTTTATTAAATAATCCTAATTTCTTAGCAAAAGCAAGTGAAGAAAAAGTTAATTTAGAAAAAGAAAAATATAAAAATTATTTAGCTCAAAAAGAAGAAATTTTAAAAAAGATTAAATAATTGGATAAAAAAATGTTTTACCTCCTTCTTGATAAGTAAGGAGGTAAAATAGTGGATAAAACAAAATTATCAATCGAAGAATTAGATTCAATTAGACCTGGAGAACCAATTAGTCTTGCTGCAGTTATTGCAATTATGGCAATTGGATTATTAGCAGTTGCTATCTATAGAATTTTTATGGCAGATTCAGGTAACATTAAACTTCCTGGCGGATATCAATTCCAATGGAGTTAAAAAGATAAAAATTTCTTTACATATCATTCATTTTATGATATATTACTTGCGTTGTATCTTATTTTTAGCTACAACCGCATTATAGAGGTCCTCTAAAAATCATTAAATTGATACCTCGAGAGCGAGTAATTTTCAAAAGATAGGAGGAAAGAGAATGTACGCAATAATTTTAACTGGCGGAAAACAACTTAAAGTTGAAGTTGGTCAAAAAATTTATGTTGAAAAATTAGAAGCTGAAGCTGGCAAAGAATTTACATTTGATAAAGTTTTATTAGTTGCTGATAAAACAATCAAAGCTGGAAATCCATTTGTTGAAGGTGCTACAGTTGTTGCTAAAGTTGAAAAACAAGGCTTAGGAAAAAAGATCGAAGTTTTCAAATATAAAGCAAAAACTAATTATCATAGATCTTATGGTCACAGACAACCTTATACTTGTTTAACAATCACAAGTATTAATGCTTAATGATAAAAATTAAGTATTCAAAAATTAACAATTTAATTAAAGAGATAGAAGTTACAGGACATGCAAATTATGATGAAGAAGGAAAAGACATTGTCTGTTCTGCTGTAAGTGCATGTGTTGTTGGCGGATTGAATGCTTTAAGAAGTGTTAATAAGTATTTAGTAGATATTAAAAAAGGTAATATTAAATTTGATATATTAGATTATGTTGATGAATACGATCAAATCGTATTAGAAACAATCATTACTCAACTTTATACGATTGCTGAAAATTATCCTAAATATGTAAAAATCGAAAAATGAAAGGATGGTAAAAGTTATGAAATTAAATTTTAAACTTGATTTACAACTCTTTGCATCTCATAAGGGTGTCGGTAGTACTAAGAATGGTCGTGATAGTGCTGGACGTCGTTTAGGTGCTAAAAGAAGTGATGGTCAATTTTGTAAAGCTGGTGCAATTATTTATAGACAACGCGGAACAAAAATTTATCCAGGCATCAACACCAAAAAAGGTAGTGATGATACAATCTTTGCTTTATGTGAAGGTTATGTCAAATACGAAAGAGTTGGCAAAGATAAAAAACGTGTTAGCGTTTATAAAGAATTAAGTAAGTAGTTTTAAAAACCACCGGTTTTTGGTGGTTTTTTTGTTCTAAAAAGGAAGTTTATTATGTTTATAGATCGAGCAGTTATAGAAGTAAGAAGTGGAAAAGGTGGAGATGGCGCAATTGCATTCATCCATGAAAAATTTAGACCAAATGGTGGTCCAAGTGGTGGAAATGGTGGCAGAGGTGGTTCTGTCTATTTTAGAGCAACCAAAAATGCATCAACTTTAATCAATTTTAGATTCTCTAAAGCTTTTATTGCAGATGATGGCGAAAAAGGAAATATTAAGAATCAATATGGGCATAAAGCAGAAGACATTTATGTTGATGTTCCAGTTGGTACAGTTGTATTTTTAGAAGAAAATCATCAATTTATTTGTGATTTAAATAAAGAAGGTGATGTTTATTTAATCGCAAAAGGTGGAAGAGGTGGAAGAGGCAATGCTGCTTTTAAAAATGCTCGTAATAAAGCACCAAAAATTGCTGAAAACGGACTTCCTGGCGAAAGAAAAAGATTAATTTTAGAATTAAAATTATTAGCTGATGTTGGTATTATTGGATTTCCAAG
>CAVKAB010000039.1:0-9374 GCA_963653985.1 Bacteroidaceae bacterium | reverse complement strand
AATTAATATCTTTATTTAATAAAATAAAGAATATATTTAATAAGAATAAGAGGAAATAAAGTATATGAATAAAAAGATATTTATATTACCTTTAGTAGGGTTACTTGTAACTTCTATTTTAACAGGATATGCGACTTTTTATAGCACATCTGAAAAAACAACAGAAGGTAGTTCAGAACCTCTTTGGTATGAGATTAGTGGATTAAATGGATCTAGTCCATATCTTAAAAGATCAACGAATAATACAAATCATTTATATCCTAGTGATGGTACAATATTTAGTAACACTAACCCTACAAGTTATGGCTTATGTTATGAAATAAATAATTATTTTTTTAAGAGTGAAGAAGTAACTGACACTAATGGTAATGTTTTTATAAAAATTAAAAAATTCTATATTAAAATTATTCAAAATTCTGACAACACAACTGCTATTAGAGTGTCTCATTTTAAAATCGATGATGATTATCTTTTAAATCCATATTTTTTAGATGAAGATGGCACTACTGAACTTGATTATTGCTATTATGGAAAATATAAAGGTAGTGTATCCAATAACAAAATTTGGTCTAAAAGTGGGGTAAATGCGGTAAGTGGAGCTTCCAATAGTGCTAAAGATTATAGAAACTTTTTAACTAATTGGAATAATTCTTCATATTTTTTAACTGATTGGTGTGCTATGTTAACTGGTCAAATTATATTTATGTTTGTTTGGGGAACTACAGATGCTGAAACTGCATGGAATGGATACGCAAGTGATAATAATCATATTAGAGGTGCAGGTTCAAGAACTGGTTCAGGAAAGGCATTAATAGGAATCGAAGATTTTTTAGGAAATGGATTAGAGTTTGTGGATGGAATTATCATTAAATATAATACAGCAGCAAACTACGGACTAATGTATTCCAAAAATATTTCATCATATTATCAAATATATAATTTTCTAGTAAATAATGATCAATCAGCATTTACAAACTTTGATGGAAAGCCAATTACTGTATACGGTGGTGATATAGGTAACCATTCGCAATCTTACGTTAAAAAATTATATAATTCTACAACGCTTACACCCTTTTTATTATATCCATCAGAAATAGGAGGTTCATCATCAACTTACTATTGTGATATTATTAATTTTAATAGTAGTAAAAAAACAGCTCACGTATCATATTGGGGATGTACTGGTAATGATTCTAGTAAATACCATGGTTTATTTTATACTGAAAATGGTTTTTTAATGTCAGAAACATGTAGTGGATTATCAACAAGATTACACGCTAAAAAAATAACTTTAAAATCTTAATTAAATTTATCGAAAAGGACTTTCAAATGGTCTTTTTTGTTTATTTTCCACTAATACTCTTATTTTTTAATATTATCTTTGGAGAATAAGCAAAAAAATATACTTTATATTCTTTAGTAAGGTATATTAATAAGATAGAAAAGATAGTTCAAATAATAAAAATACCTAGAAACAACTTAATTTTCTAGGTATTTTTATTAATTTTCATCATTACTTATATATTTATTATATCTTGAATTCTTTTCACCAATCATCTTTAATAAGTTCATTTTTACTAATGGAGTAATAATTTTATTTGATACATAACTAGTACTAGAAATACCTAAATGTTCTTGTATTTCTTTTTTGCTTCTAGCAAATCCTTTACAAAATTCAAGTACTTCTTCTGAATGAGGAATCTTATAATTTTCAATCCTTTCATCACTTAATAAATCATAGAATGTAATCCAGAAGAAATTATTTTCGTTCTTTAATAATGGTTTTTTAACATTAAATTTAGAATAAACTTCATTAATTTTTTTAAATCCACTACCACTTTTTTCCATTAATCCTATAATTTCAAAACAATTTGATATAATCTTATTTCTTCTAACAGAAGGAATATCATCTAAATTATATTCACTTGGATTTTTGAATAATACCCATGTTCCAGGAGTTCCAATAACAAGTCTATCTTTATAGATATCAACATCTACTTGAGTTTCATAAATAGAATAATCTCTATGTGCTAAAGCATTTACAATCGCTTCTCTTAAAGCTTCTTCAGGATAAGAATAAGTATTTAATCTTCCTCCGTTTTCAAGTTTAATAAATCCACTTCTAGTATTTCTTTTAATAAAATTCATAACATTTTCAAAAATATCGCACAAATTTCCTTTAAATTCTTTTTTATCAAAAACTTCATCAACACCTTTAGTGTATCCATTCCAAAGTCTACAGCAAACTAATGTATCATCTTCATTATAATTATCCGAAAACATATATAATCCATGAGTGATTCTTCCATCTTCATACATTACTTCACTATTAATTAACATATTTTTTGTTGGTTCTAAATTATCTTCTCTATAAAGTTTTGCTAATTTATTAAATGAAGTAAAATCTTTCTTTTCATAGAATTTATTTAATATTAATCCATCTACCCCAAATTTCCTTTTACTCATTTCAACTATTTGTTTTACACTTGCTGGAATTGTAGCACCATCATCTCTAATATAGACTTTTTCATTAAAATCACCCGCTTTAAAGATAATCATTTCATTAACAAATTCAACATAGATAGATAAAACATATCGATCATCCTCACTTAAAATAGTTTCAAATTTTACTTGGATATGAGGATATATATATCCATTTATTGTTAATAATACTAAATTTTTAGTTTCATCAATTTCTTTTTTTGTTAATCCAAGAGCAATACCATCATCAGTTACACCAACTAATAAGTATCCACCATTAGAGTTAGCAAAACCAACTAATGTTTTAGCCCATTTTTCAATCTTATCTGGTTTATTATCTAATTTTAGTTTAAATTCATACTCATTATTTTCTAAAATATCTTTATTTAATAAATCTTTTATATATTTCATAATCTTTACCTAATGAAATTATATATCTTTACCACTTAATATTCAACATCTTTACCACTTACTTATGCACTTATTGATGTATTTTTTTATAAATTTAAGGAATCAATATCGAAAAGCTTATAAAAATTAATAAAAAATAAGTAAATCTAATAAATTATCTTTACCACTTGAACTATTATATCTTTACCACTTACTTTACCACTTTACTATTACAACCAAAAAATTTTACATTCAGAAACCGATAAAAATAAAGTAGACTTTAGATTTCTCGGTTTTTAATAGTATTATTTTATAATTAATGATATAATTTAAATAATAAAAGAGTGGTTAATTTATGAAATATATTAAAAGAAAAATGGAAGAAACAATATTAAAATTATCAAAACAATATCCTGTTATAATGGTTTGTGGTCAAAGACAAACTGGTAAATCCACAATGTTAAATCATATTAAAGAAGATGATAGAAAATATGTTAATTTTGATGATGCAAAAGCTAGAAACCTTGCTAAAAATGATCCTGAACTCTTTTTTGAAACTTATGGAACAAAATTAATTATTGATGAATTCCAAAGAGTACCAGATATTTTATTAGAAATTAAAAGAATAGTAGATGAAAAAGCTTATAAAGGTGAAGATTCAAGTGGAATGTTTTGGCTTTCAGGTTCTCAAAAATTTGTTATGATGAAAAATATATCCGAGACATTAGCAGGAAGAGTTGCAATATTAAACCTTTTACCTTTATCACTAGATGAAATAAATGAAATTGATAATGGATTTTTTAATCCATCAATTGATGAATTAAAAAAGAAAAATATTTATAACTTAACCCAAGATGAAATATTTCAAAATATTTTTAATGGAGGATTACCTAAATTAATTTCTAATAAAGATATAGAAAGAGATACATACTATTCTTCATACATGAATACTTATATTGAAAGAGATATTTCAAGTTTAGAACAGGTTGGTAAATTAGAAGAATTTAGAAATTTTGTAACTGTTATGGCTGCTAATACTGCTCAAGAATTAAAATATGATAACATTGCAAAAATTGTTGGAGTCAGTGCTCCAACAATTAAAGAATGGATAGCAATATTAGAAAGAAGTGGGATTATTTTTATTTTAAAACCATACAATAATAGTATTTCCAAAAGATTAGTTAAAACTCCAAAATGTTATTTTTTAGATACAGGTCTTGCTAGTTACTTAACAAGTTGGCCAACCCCAGAAACTCTTATGAATGGAGCATCTTCTGGAGCATTCTTTGAAACTTACATTGTTAGTGAAATTTTAAAAGGATATTATAATGTTGGGAAAGAACCTAATATCTTCTACTATAGGGATGTTGATCAAAAAGAAATAGATTTATTATTTGTAGAAGGAGATAAGATTTACCCTATTGAAATAAAGAAAAATAAAAATCCATCTAACCCTAATAAAAATTTTGATATTTTAAAGAAATTTAATTTAAAGATTATGCCAGGAATCATTTTATGTATGAGTAATGAATTAATTCCTATTTCAAGAGAATGTTATCTTTGCCCTATTAGTGCAATATAAAAGTGTAGGTATTAACCTACACTTCCATCCATATCTAATTTAATAAGTTGATTTAATTCAACTGCGTATTCCATTGGTAATTCTTTTGAGAATGGTTCAATAAACCCCATAACAATCATTTGGGTAGCATCTTTTTTAGAAATACCTCTACTCATAAGATAGAATAATTCATCTTCATCAATCTTACTAACAGTAGCTTCATGTTCTAAGAAAGATGAATTATTTAATACTTCATTCTTTGGGATTGTATCGGATTTAGATTTATCATCTAAAATCAAGGTATCACATTCAATGTGACTTCTTGAATTAATCGCACTTTCTTTAATTCTACAAGTACCTCGATAATTTGAGATTCCTCCATCTTTAACGATAGATTTAGAAATAATTGATGAGGTAGTATTTTTTCCAATATGAATCATTCTACTTCCTGCATCTTGATATTGCCCTTTACCCGCAACTGCAATAGAAACACATAATCCTTTAGAGTTATCACCTTCTAAAATACATCCTGGATATTTCATATTGATTTGACTTCCAATATTTCCATCAATCCATTCCATTACTGCATTTTCTTTGCATAATGCACGTTTAGTAACTAAATTAACGATATTATTAGACCAGTTTTGAACTGTTGAATATCGACATCTTGCATTTTTATGAATAATAATTTCAACAACTGCAGCGTGTAAACTTTCTTTACTATAAATCGGAGCAGTGCATCCTTCAACATAATGGATATCGCTTCCTTCATCTACAATAATTAAAGTTCTTTCAAATTGACCTGTTTTTTCGTTATTAATTCTAAAATATGATTGGAGAGGTTTTTCAAGCTTTACATTCTTTGGAACATAAATAAAACTACCTCCACTCCAAACTGCTCCATTTAAAGCACTATATTTATTATCGGCAACATTAACGACAGTTCCAAAATACTTTTTAACTAAATCTGGATATAATTTTAATGCCATATCAGTAGATAAAAAGATAACTCCTTTTTCTTCTACTTCTTTTAACATATTGTGGTAAACCATTTCGGATTCATATTGAGTAGCAGCTCCACTTAAATACTTACTTTCAGCATCAGGAATACCTAATTTCTTGAAAGTTTCTTTAATAGTATCTGGGACTTCTTCCCAACTTCTTTCTTCTTTTTTACTATATCTAGTAAAGTATGTATAAGAATTAAAATCTAAATTAGTAGTGTCTGGTCCAAAACTTGGATATGGTAATTTTAAGAATTTATGATATGCATCAAGTCTAAAATTAAGCATCCATTCAGGTTCTTCTTTAGCTTTTGAGATTTCCCTAATAATATCTTCACTTAATCCAACACCAGTAGAATAGATACTATCTACATCATCTTTAAAATCATATTTAGAATAATCAAGATTTAAATCTTTATCATTAATCTTCATCTTCTTTACCTTCTATAATTTTATCGATTCCAATACTTCCAATACTAGCACATTTAATTCTTGCAGCTTGTTTATAAGTATTAGAAAACGCATTTAATTCTTCTAAAACTTCTTCATTATATGGTTCTTCATGTAACATATGGTGATAATTTTCAATGATTTCTAATGCGTCTTTTTCACTTTTTCCCTTACAAATATCACATAAAATATCAGTAGATGCAGTAGAAATCGCACATCCCACTCCATTAAAGAAAGCATCCTTAATAATATCATCTTCAATCTTTAAATAGATTGTTAAATCATCAATACATGAATCACTATCCATTCTTATTTTTTTATATCCTTCTACACTTTCTGGATTTTCAATCTTGTTATTTGGAGATTTATAATGGTCTAATATAATTTCTCTTTTCATTTCATCAGTTAAAGTAAGCATCTAATATATCTCCTTTTTCTTTTAAACATTTATATAAATAATCAATATCTTCTTTATCATTATATAAATATAATGAACATCTTAATGTTCCTACTACTTTTAAGAAATCTCTTAAAAGTTTAGCACAGTGTTCCCCACTTCTTACACATATTCCTTTAGAATTAAGTAAACTAGCTTCATCTTGAGGGAAAACTCCTTTAACATTAAAAGTAATAATCCCTGAAACACTATCCTTATTATATATAATAACATCTTCTAGGGTAGATAATTTCTCAATAGCATATTTTTTAAGTTCTTCTTCATGTGCTTCAATATTATCCATTCCTATATTAAGTAAGTATTTAATTGCTTCATTGAAGCCATATATTCCTGCTAAATTTTGGGTACCTGCTTCAAACTTTGCAGGAGGTTGTAAATACGCTACATTTCCACACATATCAAATCTAGCATTATCGCCTCCTCCCATCATAAAAGGATCCATCTTACATAATAAATCAAATTTACCATATAATGCTCCAATTCCTGTAGGTCCAAGCATTTTATGAGCACTTAAAGTTAAGAAATCACAATCCAAATCTTTAACATCAATTTTGATATGTGGTGCACTTTGAGCAGCATCACATACTAAAATAGCACCATATTTATGAGCAATTTCACTACATTTTTTAATATCAGTTTTAAATCCTAAAACATTAGTAACTTGAGCAATAGATACTACTTTTGTATTTTTAGTAATAACTTTTTCTAAGTTTTCTGGTAAACATCTTCCAATTTCATCAAGTGGAATATATTTAATTTTAGCACCAGTCATTTCAGAAACTTTAAACCAAGGGAGAACATTACTTGCGTGTTCTGCTTCAGTTAATAAGATTTCATCATTAGGAGTTAAATATTTAACTCCATATCCAAACGCTACAAGATTAAGTGACATACTTGTTCCACTAGTAAATACAATTTCTTCAGGATTTGCACCTAAAAATTTAGCTAAATTCTTTCTAGTTTCACTAACCTTTTTATCAACATTGAATGCTAAATCATAATCTCCTCTATGTGCATTAGCACCATCATATTCATAATAATATGAACATGCATCAATAACTGATTGAGGTTTAAATGTAGTAGCAGCATTATCTAAATATACAAATGGTTTAGAATCATTTGAATGATTTTTATAAATAGGGAAATCTTCTCTAATCTTTTTAACGTCTAACATTATAATTTTTCTCCTATATAGTTAATAAAAGTATTCTTACTTTCTTCATCCATTTTAGAAGTAATAGGTACTAAATATCCTAAAGTAATGAGTCTTTTAGCGTCTTCTTTATTAATACCTCTTGATAAAATGTAATATAAATCAGCTTCTTTAACATTACCAATTGCACATCCATGGTTTGCTTTAATATCGTTATTATCAATCTTTAAAATAGGATATCCTCTACCTTTACTTTCCTTATCAATTAAAGTAATTCTAATATCTTGAGATGCATTAGATTTAGATGCATTTTCTTTGATATGGCTAATTGCGTCTACTTTAATATTTCCATTTTCTTTACTAACTCCATTAAATTTAACTTTAGAATAAGAAAACATTGAATTATGGATAGAATTAACACTATATTTTTTATTCGAATCTTGACCTGCAAAAGAGGCAATAAAGATATTTGAATTACTATTTTCTTTATTTAAATTACTATTAATAACAATGTTTGAATTACTAGTAGAAATGTCTCCTAAATAAAGTTCAATATTAGAATTAGATTCTAATTCAATATTAATATTAAAAGTATTATTTAAATTTACAAGTGATGTAATAACTACATTAGTATTTTCTAATACTTTAATATTAATTTCTTTAGTATCTTTATTATTAATTAAAGTAATTTCTTGATAGTTACTTTTAATTTCAAAATCTTCTTTTTCGTTTACTAATTCTATTATTTCTCTTGTGTTATTATCTTTAGACATTATATGAGGAGTATTTAAATGTAATAAATCTTTATACATATTATTTACTTTCCTTTAATAATTCTTTAGTAGCACAACTTCCAATACTAACTTTATTCATTGGTTTAGTATTTTCTTCTTTTTTAATCTTAATACCTAATTCTTTTTCAATCCATTCATATCCTTCTTTATCAATACGAGTGATTAAAGAAGAGTCTCCATCTACAACAATTTTTCCATTAATCATAATTGCTGCACGTGTCGGATGGATAAGCGTAAACAATCTAGCGTAATGAGAGATTACTAAAAAGGAAGTATTATTTTCTTTAAATTCTTTATTAATAACTTCACTAACAGTGTTAATTGCGTCAACGTCTAACCCTGAATCAATTTCATCAAGCATTGCAAGATCTGGTTTTAAAAGTAACATTTGGAGAATTTCATTACGTTTTTTCTCTCCTCCTGAAAATCCATCGTTTAAATGTCTATTAACCATATCAAAAGGAAGTTTAACTTCATCACTTGCATTTTGAATCATTTTATAGAATTCATATAAATTAACTTTCTTTTCTCTTCTTACATTAATAGCACTTTTATAGAAATCTGCAGTAACAACTCCTTGAATTTCACTAGGATTTTGGAATGCTAAAAAAAGTCCTTTACGACTTCTTTCATCAACTTCCATACTTAATACATCTTCTCCATCTAAAGTAATTGATCCTTCAGTTACTTTATATCTTGGATTTCCCATAATTGCTGCAAGTAAAGTAGATTTACCATGTCCATTAGGACCAAGTAATGCAACTATTTCACCTTTTTTAATAGTTAAATTAACGCCTTTTAAAATTTCTACATCATCTACTGAAACATGTAAATTTTTAATAACTAATTCATTCATTTTTATAATCTCCAAAGAATATTCCTTATTTCGTTAGATATTTTAAATTAAATATACATAACTCTCAAATAAAATGATAATTTTTTATTACATGTTATAAGAATTAATAGAAAATACTAAATTTTAACTAAAAATTCTCTAAAAGCGAGAATCATTTTTTTATGTAAAAATCTCTTATAACAAGATATTTAAGAAAGTTATACAAAATATATAGAAATTGTATAAAAA
>CAVKAB010000038.1:0-9509 GCA_963653985.1 Bacteroidaceae bacterium | reverse complement strand
TTAATCCAATGGAAAAGAGTAATGATGTTTTAGAAAGTTAATAAGAATTTAAAAAAATAAATTTAACTGTTAAGATGCAAAATTCTTAACAGTTTTATTTTTAAAAATATTCAATTTCGATCTTGATCTTTTCTTATATTTTTAGTAAAATATATATGCTTAAAAAAGGAGGGTATATGGATAAAACTGTTGTCGAGCTTTTTGCTGGTGTTGGTGGCTTTAGGGTTGGATTAAATAAAATAAAAGGTTTTGATGAAAATGGTCGTGCTATCGAAAATGGTGACCGGAAATTCGTTTGGTCAAATCAATGGGAACCATCCACAAAAGAACAACACGCTTATAATTGTTACTCTCTTAGATTTGGAAAGGAAAATAATTCAAACGAAGACATTTCTACAATAAATAAAAAAGAAATACCAAATCATACCCTTCTTGTAGGTGGATTCCCTTGCCAAGATTATTCTGTAGCTAGATCTTTAAGTAATGAAAAAGGTATCGAAGGTAAAAAAGGTGTTTTGTGGTGGCAAATTAACGATATATTAAAAGAAAAACAACCAAAATTTGTTCTTCTTGAAAATGTTGATAGATTAATAAAAGCTCCATCAAAACAAAGAGGTCAAGCTTTTGGGATTATGTTGCGTTGTTTTGCTGATAATGGTTATGGAGTTCAATGGAAAATTATTAACGCTGCTGACTATGGACATGTTCAAAGACGTAGAAGAATTTTTATTTTTGCATTTCATCAATCCACAAAATATTATGAAAATTTTAATAAATATAACGCTCAAAATGATGAAGAAAACACTTTATTAAATAACCTTGTTTTTTCGAACCATTTTCCTTCAATTAAGAATGGTGAACTAAAAAAAGGGACAATTAAAAACAAAGATTTAAAGAGTGTTTTTGATGTTTCTGAAAAGTTCTCTTTTGATTTTGAAAATACAGGTTTTTTATTAGAAAATAATTTTTATACAATGAAAGAAATTTCATCATATAACCAAAAATCACAAAATTTAAAAGATATCTTAGAAACTGAAAATATACCAGATTATTGTTACGATGTAGATGTAGAAAAATTTAAATATTTAAAAGGTTCAAAAAAAATACTAAGAATGTCAAAAACTGGTCATGAATATTATTATTCTGAAGGTTCAATTCCTTTTCCAGATAAATTAGATGCTCCAGGTAGAACAATGCTTACAAGCGAAGGAACAACAAATAGAAGTTCCCATTTTATATTAGATCCAATTAATGATAAATATAGAATTTTAACCCCTGTTGAATGTGAAAGAATGGATGAATTTCCAGACAATTGGACAAACATAGGAATGTCTCCAAAAAGAAGATATTTTATTGCTGGTAATGCCTTAGTTTGTGGATTAATTGAATCCATTGGTGAAGAAATTTCACAAATAATATCAAAAGAAAACTGACATATCATTCTTTGTTTGATAAAATTTTAATATGTCAAAACAAGATTCAATAAATGCTAAAAGAAAAGAATTATTAGAAAAATTAGAAAAAATAAAAGGTAAGAAATTAGGTGAAATTGATACAAGCCATATTTTAGACAATCCAAAAAATAAAGGCGGAGCTGGTCAAGTAATTCAAAAATATCTTGGAAAAGATCCTGATTCAGATCCAAATGCTGATTTTCCAGAAGCTAACCTTGAATTAAAAGTTACTGGTTTATTAGAATACCAATCTAAAAAGAAAGGTGCATTCCACGCAAAAGAAAGATTAGTTTTAACTAAAATTAATTATATGGAAGATTATGATAAGACTTTTGAAGAGAGTCATTTAGTAAATAAATGCAATGACTTACTAATAACTTGTTATCAATATTTAACAGCTCGTCAAGGCGATAATGTTGACTACAAATCATTTCCTATCATAGACTCTTTTATAATGGAACTTTCAGAAAAAGATGAAGATATTTTAAGACACGATTATGACATAATTTTAAGCAAGATTAGAGAGGGAAAAGCTCACACAATATCCGAATCTGACACCACTTATTTACAAGCATGTACTAAATCAGCTAATAATAAAGTTAGGACAAATCAACCATTCTCTAATGAAGTAGCAAAGCCAAGAGCTTTCTGTTTAAAATCGACATTTTTTACAAGTATAATTCGAAATTATATTTTTGATATGAATTTTAATTCAATCATTGATGATATCAATAAATTTAAAGAAACTAATTTAGAAGATTTAGTAATTTCAAAATTTAAACCATATTTTGGTAAAACTGAAGATGAATTAGGTTACGAATTAAACATACAAACAAATGCAAAAAATAGATTTGCGGCATATGCAAATAGAATTTTTAAAATCAAAAATTTAGAAGAAGCTGACGAATTTCAAAAAGCTAATATTTCAATCAAAACAATAAGGATTAAAAAGACTGGTTCTATAAAAGAAAAATTATCATTTCCACAAATTGATTTTATTAAGCTTGCTAATACAAAATGGGAGGATTCTGAAATTAGGCAATATTTCTGTGAAGTTAAATTTTTATTCTTAATTTTTAAAGAAACAAATAAAGGTTATGTTTTTGATAATGCTTTCTTTTATTCATTTACAGATGATTTAGTTGATGATTTTATAGGATATACATACAATAAAGCAAAAGATACATTAAATAGTGGCAATGTTGTTAGTAAAATTAGCAAAAATAAAGATGGAAAAATAAAATATTTAAATAATTTTGTTGGAATGAAAGAAAACCCCATTTCTCATATAAGACCACACGCAGTAAATTTCGAAGACCAATCACCTCTTCCAGTTAAAGATAAAGTAACTGGTTTTAATTCATATGAAAAAATGAGTTTTTGGATTGATACACGTTTAATAAAAGCACATATTGAAGGAAAAGAAACTGAATATATTGAAAATGCCAGAAAAAAATTAAAAAAGTAAGAAAAAATGGATGATTTTAAATTTCATCCATTTTTAATTATTCGTCTCTTTCATTATTTATATTTAAATATTCACTTAATTCGCCATAAACTGATTTTAATTTAGGGTAGACTTTTTTATAAACATTTCTATATAAATATTCATATTTTTTAACATTTTCTGGATTTGGTTTATAAATAGTTTCGTATTCAACACATGCTTTCTTACATTCATTAACATCTTTATAAACATTAAGTGCTATAAGTTGAGCCATTGCACATCCAATAATACTAACTTCATAATTTGATGGTTTATAAACTGGTAAATTAAAGATATCTGCTAAAATTTGGCAAATTGCTTTAGATTTACTACCTCCTCCACCAATAGTAATATATTTAGGTTTTTGATGTGAATTTTTAGAAATAGATTCTAATCCTTCTTTTAAACAATATCCTAAACCTTCAATAATTGATCTATACATATGGTATTTAGTATGGACATCATAAAATCCAATAATACTTCCTTTTGCTAAAGGTCTTTCAAGTTGAGGTCCCCAGAATGGTTGTAAAACAAGTCCATCACTTCCTGGAGGTATTGCTAAAATCTTTTTATTTAATAAATGTTCAGGAGCAATTTGTTCAATTTCTGCTTCTTTCATATCTTCTTTGCCAAATTCTTTAGCAAACCAAGAAAGCATCCAACAACCTCTATAAATTTGCATTTCACCACTATAATATCCTTTATATGCAGTTAAATAAGATGGTAAAAAGTGAATTGGTTCAAAATATTTTTTACTAGTCATTGCAATAGAGCATGCAGTACCCATTGAAACGTGAACACTTCCTTTTTCTGTAGCGCCACTTCCTAAAGCTTCACAACTCTTATCGTTTCCAGTTGCAATATATTTTAATCCAACTGGTAATCCTGTCTCTTCATGACCTTTTGAAGTTACTTCTCCAATAACACTTCCAACTGGAACAATTTCAGGAATTAATTTTGGATCAACATCAAAAATAACACCTTTTAATGCTTTTTTACCATAAACTTTTCCAGTTTTAAAATTAATTGGGAAATGCCCAATCATGTTAGAAGGAGAATCAGCAAGTCTACCAAGCATTCTATAATTAAAATAACTGTTTAATGGAGCATAATGAGCGATTTTTGCATAATTATCTGGTTCATTTTCTTCAAGCCAAATTGCTGGAGTTCTTTTTCTATTTAAAATAATTGTGTCGTTCATTCCAACAAGTGAAAAAGCAAGAGTATATAATAGAGGTATTTTATGCTCTAATTTTGCTTTTCTTTGATCTAACCAAATAATTGATGGTCTAATAACTTTATAATCTTTATCTAAAAATGCAGCAGTATCTCTAAAGCATGTAGATGAAAAAGAAACAACATCTTTCATTAATTCTTTATTATTTTCTACAAGTCTCTTACTAGCTTTACACATTAAATCATAATAATAATTAGGATCTTGTTCTGCATAACCAGGTTTTAAAGAAAAATAAGGGATATCATATTTTTCTTGTTCGATTGCTAAAATTTTACCTAATTCATTAATAATTGCAACTCTAACAGATTGCGTACCAAAATCTATTGAAATAACATTTTTCATACTAATATTATATTAAAAATTCCATTAATTTTAAATTTATTTTAATAAGTAAAATTAAATGCTATAATAATATTGCTTTGGTGAAAACCCAACTTTTTAGGAGGAAAATAAAAAATGGCAAAACAATATGTTTACCTTTTCAAAGACGCTCATGGTTTAGGAAAAGAACTCTTAGGCGGAAAAGGTGCAGGACTTGCTGAAATGACATCTATTGGTGTCCCAATTCCACAAGGATTTACAGTTTCTACAGAAGCTTGTACATTATACTATGAAAGTGGAAAAAAGATGCCAGATTATCTTGTCAAACAAGTCGACGAAGGAATTAAAGAAGTTGAAAAAGAAACAGGAAAATCATTTGGTGGATTAGATCCAGAAAAAGTCCCATTACTCGTTTCAGTTCGTAGTGGTGCTAGAGTATCTATGCCAGGTATGATGGACACTATCTTAAACTTAGGTTTAAATGATAAATCCGTCGAATTATTAGCAAAAGTCAGCGGTAATGAAAGATTTGCTTACGACTCATATCGTAGATTTATTTTAATGTTTACTAACATTGCAAAAGGACATCCAAGAACAGATATGGATAGAATGTTAGATAAAATTAAAGAAGATAATGGTTATAAACTCGATACAGAAGTCACTGCAGAACAATTAAAAGACTTAGTTAAAGCTTATAAAGAATATTATAAGAAAACATTTAACGAAGATTTCCCAAGTGATCCATTTGTTCAATTACATGAAGCTGTTGAAGCAGTTTTCAGATCATGGGATAACCCAAGAGCTAACGTTTATAGAAAAATGAATGGTATTCCTTATGAATGGGGTACTGCCGTTAACGTTCAATCAATGGTTTTCGGTAACTTAAATGAAAATTCAGGTACTGGTGTTGCTTTCTCAAGAGATCCATCAACTGGTAAAAAAGAAATTTATGCTGAATATTTACCATGTGCTCAAGGTGAAGACGTTGTTGCAGGTATTAGAACTCCATTACATATTTCAGAATTAAAGAAGAGAATGCCAGATGTTTACGATCAATTCGTTAAAACAATTACTGGTATGGAAAAACATTATAGAGATATGCAAGATATGGAATATACTGTTGAAAACGGTAAATTATATTTCTTACAAACTCGTAATGGTAAAAGAACAGCTCAAGCTTCATTACAAATCGCATTTGATTTATTAGATGAAGGCTTAATTACTGAAGAAGAAGCAGTTTTAAGAGTTGAACCTAAATTATTAGATTCATTATTACACCCTACATTTGATGCAAAAGAATTAAAAGCATTAACTCCAATTGCTCAAGGTAACCCAGCTTCTCCAGGTGCAGGTGTTGGACACATCTCATTTGAAGCTAAAGATGCTGAAGCAAGACACGCTAATGGCGAAAAAGTTGTCTTAGTTAGAGCAGAAACATCTCCAGAAGATATCGAAGGTATGGTTGCTGCTGAAGGTATTTTAACAATGCGTGGTGGTATGACATCACATGCTGCAGTTGTTGCTCGTGGTATGGGTAAATGCTGTATTACTGGTTGTAGTGCTGCTATTGTTGATGAAGAAGCAAAAACAGTTACAATCAACGGAAAAGTTTATGGTGAAGGCGATACTTTATCATTAAACGGTTCAACTGGTGAAGTTTATGAAGGTGCAGTTAAATTAGTCGAAGCTGATACATCAAGTGGTAACTTTGGTAGATTAATGGCTGCTGCAGATAAATATAGAAGATTATCAATTAGAACTAATGCTGATACTCCACGTGATGCAATTCAAGCTGCTAAATTTGGTGCAGAAGGTATTGGTCTTTGTAGAACAGAACACATGTTCTTTGATAAAGATAGAATCTTCCATATGAGAAAAATGATTCTTTCTGATACAGTTGAAGAAAGAGAAGCAGCATTAGCTGAACTCTTACCATATCAAAGAGATGACTTCTATGGTTTATACATGGCAATGAAAGATTTAGAAGAAATCAACGTTAACGTTCGTTTATTAGATCCACCTCTCCATGAATTCTTACCACAAGAAGAAGATAAGATTGAAGAACTTGCAAAAGCATTAAATAAATCAGTTCAACAAATTAAAGATAGAATCGAATACTTACATGAATTCAACCCAATGATGGGACACAGAGGATGTAGATTAGACGTTTCTTATCCAGAAATTGGAAGAATGCAAGCTCGTGCTATTATCGAAGCTGCTGTTAAAGCAAGTAGAGATTTAAATAGAGAAATCGAACCAGAAATCATGATTCCATTAACATTAGATCTTAAAGAATTCAAATTCGTTAAACATATTATTGTTGAAGAAGTTGAAAAAGTCTTAAAAGAAAATAATGCTCATTTAAAATATCATGTTGGTACAATGATTGAAATTCCTCGTGCTGCATTACTCTCAAGCGAAATCGCTCAAGAAGCTGAATTCTATTCATTTGGTACAAACGATTTAACTCAAATGACATTCGGATTCTCAAGAGATGACGCTTCAAAATTCTTACCAGATTATTATGGCAATAAGATTTTTGAAGAAGATCCATTCCAAACAGTTGATCAAAGAGGTGTTGGAAAACTCATCAAGATGGCTGTCAAAGATGGTAGAGAAACAAGACCAGAATTATTAGTTGGTGTTTGTGGAGAACACGGTGGTGATCCAAAATCTATCGAATTCTTCAATAGAGTTGGTTTAGACTACGTTTCATGTTCACCATTCAGAGTCCCAATCGCAAGACTCGCTGCTGCTCAAGCTGAAATCTTATTAAAAAGAGAAAAAAGCGGTAAATAATAAATAAAATTATAAAAAGGTATGAAAAATTAAAATCATACCTTTTTTTAGTTTTAAAAAAGATCTAGATTTCTCTAGACCTTATTTTTGTTTTAATACAGTAGTAATTTCTACAAAATAACCAACTTTATCAAGTTCTCTTGCAGTTTTCTTTACTAATTTTTTATTTTTAGAAATTGCAAATACACATGATCCACTTCCAGTCATAGAAACACATTCAAATCCTTTTTCATCAAGTAATTTTTTAATGGTTTCAACATCTGGATTTAATTTTTTAGCAGGTGCGTATAATGAATTAAAAGTAACTTTTCCAAGTTCATTTAAATCACCATTTAATAAGATATCTTTTACTTTTAAAGAATCTCCATGAACAAGTTCCATTTTATCAGATTCTTTAAAGATTGTTTCAGTAGAATTTCCAGTTTTAGGAGCAACAAGTAAAATCAAATCATCACTTTCAAAATCAAAGAAAGTAACATTATCGCCTCTCCCTTTAACTAAAGCAGGTTTATTATAAAATTGGAAATAACAATCACTTCCTACTTTATTACAAATTTCTTTAATTTCACCATCACTTAATTGAAGTTTTAAATATTTTATAACACATCTAAAGACTGCACATGCATCTGCACTGCCTCCACCAAGTCCTGATTGAACAAAGATGTTTTTATGTATTTTAATACTAAAATGTTCTTTAAAATGGTATTTTTCTCTTAAAACATCAACCATTTTATGACATAAATTATACTTTGATACTCTCATTGAGAAACTATCACAAGTAATAAAATCATCAGTAATACCCTTTGGAAGAATACTAAAATCAATAGTGTCATGAAATTTTAAGGGCAAAATAATTGATTCAAGTTCATGAAATCCATCTTCTCTAATATATTTAGAATCTAAACATAAATTTATTTTAGCGTAAGCTTTTTCAATAATATCCATATAATACCTTATATTTTAATTAATCTTCCTTCTTAATTAAAGAGTTATTAATTAAAACTTCTGTTAATTTTATATAATTCTCTAAAGATAAATCTTCTGCTCTTAAAGAAGCATCTAAAGATGCCTCAAGTAAAACTTTATCCATAGTTTCTTTATCTTTAATAATAGTTTTTAAGTTATTTTGAATAGTTTTTCTTCTATTTGTAAATAATATTTTACTTACTTTATATAAAGTATTTCCAAACCCAAAATCCATATTATTTTTTGGAGTAATTGAAAATACAACACTATCAACATTTGGTTCTGGAAAGAAATTATTCTTTTTAACTCTAAATAATTCTTTAATATCATATTTATACATTAAAAGTAAGTTTAAAGCATTATAATCTTTGCCTTCTTTTTGAGTAATTCTTTTTAATGCTTCAAGTTGAATCATAAAGACACCTTTTTCCAAATTACGATAATTTTTAGCGATAAATTCTAAAATATCACTAGTAATATAGTAAGGTAAATTACCAATAACCTTATTCATTGAATAATCTTTAAAATGTAAAATATTGCTTTTTACAATATTAATTCCTTTATCTGCATGACATTTACATAAAAAGTTATAAAATTTAGCGTCATATTCTACTAAAGTAAGGTTATGAGTTTTTTTAACTAATTCATCAGTTAAACTTCCAAGACCTGGACCAATTTCTAAAACAGTATCGCTATCTTTAATTTCTAAAGCATTACAAATATTAGAAATTACTTCTTCATTGATTAAAAAGTTTTGACCAAGTTCTTTTTTAGCGTGACTTGATTCAAGAAGAAAAAAGTCTTTAATTTCAGATACACTAAGCATTTTTTAAAGTTTCCTCCAATTCTTTTTTAGTTATTCCTAACATTTTAAGTTTTTTAAACATAGATTTAAAGTTCGAATATCCTAAATGATATTTATTTATAATAATTTCTCTTTTTTTAGATGAATCTTCATTTCCTGTTAATCCAAGTTCTATTAAATCAGATTCTTTTAAATCGCTATTATCTTTCTTTTCACTAAATCTAATAGTGTGTTTTAAAGCATTTGTAACTTCCTCAATTGTAGATTCTGCTACCCCAACTTTATGATTTTTAATACTAACTTCTTTACGAACATAAGCATTTAAACAATTAGGACAATGTTCATTAATAGAATTTCTAATCTTCATTCCAGGAAAATCAGGATCTGTTAAAATAATAACATCTTTTCCTTTCTTTAAATATTCATTAATAAAATCAAAAT
>CAVKAB010000037.1:0-9539 GCA_963653985.1 Bacteroidaceae bacterium | reverse complement strand
TTAAAATATCTTCATTTAATACTAATACTAAAATACCTAGTAATAAAAAATAAGATGCAAAATTAATATATCCGATTCCACTAGTGTATAAAAAATAAGTATTAGAATATAATGTTAAAACTTGAAGGATAGTAGCAAGTGCTTGGAATCCTAAAAAGCCAATTAACAATAAAACAATATTTTTCCATTTTAAATCAATTGATCTTGATTCAAACTTAATAAAAGATTTAACATTGCTTTTATTTTCTTTCTTTGATTCATCATTAATTCTTTTGTAATTAATATTAACTTTTTCTTCTTTTTGTTTATTTATTTCATCTTCTTCTAACTTATATCCACAATAAGGACAAGTGACACTATCATCATCGATTAATAATTTACAATTTGGACATTTAATTTTTTCTTTCATACTAAAATATTATATAATATTTTTTAGAAAATTATTACTATGAAATACACAGTTAAAGAATTAAAACAAACATCAATTAATGTACTTAAATCTGAATTTATTGGATTTATTTTTCCATGTTCTTCTATAGAAGAATTTAATGATTTTTTAGCTAAAGTTAGAAAAGAAAATAATAAAGCAAGACACGCTTGTTTTGCATATGTAATTGGAAAAAATCAAAGAGGAAGTGATGATGGAGAACCAAAAGGAACAGCAGGTATTCCTTTACTTAATGCGTTAATTAAAAATAATTTAGATAATACTGGAGTAATTGTTGTTCGTTATTTTGGAGGAACTTTACTTGGAGCAGGAAGACTACTTAGAACATACCTTGAAAGTTTTGAAACTACTTTTAAAGAAGTTACATTAATTGGATTAGAAGAAAAAGAATTACATATTGTAGAATGTGAATATGATACTTTTAATATTCTTTCAAATTTTATTAAAAAGAGTAATTATATTATAAAAAATAAAGAATTTAATGATAAAATAATAGTGAGTTTTTTAACCCCTTTAAATACTAAGATTGATTATGAAACAATATTTTTAAATAAGGTTAAAGAAATAGATAAAAAAGTAGTAATTGAAAGAAAGGAAATGTAAATATGAGTGAAATTAAAAAGATTGAAACAAATTCATTAAACCATATAAAACATATTATTGCTATTAGCAGTGGGAAAGGTGGAGTTGGAAAAAGCTTCATTACTTCTTTAATT
This sequence comes from Bacteroidaceae bacterium, assembly GCA_963653985.1. Lineage (GTDB taxonomy): Bacteria > Bacillota_I > Bacilli_A > RFN20 > CAG-826 > Onthovivens. The sequence goes on along the minus strand of CAVKAB010000037.1, from coordinate 8,375 downwards.
GCGTCTTCTTTAAATAAAGAAGGTTATAAAGTAGGAATTATTGATGGGGATATAGTTGGTGCATCTATTCCTAAAAGTTTTGGAGTTAAAGAAAGTTTAAGTGGTGATCAAAATGGATTAATTTTTCCTTCAGTTACTAAAGAAGGAATTAAAATTGTTTCTTCTAATTTAATGATTCCTCATGAAGATGATCCAATTATTTGGAGAGGCCAATTGATTGTTTCTTTACTTATCCAATTTTATAAAGATGTATTATGGGAAGAATTAGATTATTTATTAATCGATATGCCTCCTGGAACTAGCGATATTACTTTATCAACTTATCAATCCATCCCTCTTGATGGAGTAGTTATTGTTTCTACCCCTCAAGATTTAGTTAAATTAATTGTTACTAAATCTATAAAGATGGCAGAAATGATGAATATTCCTCTTCTTGGAATGGTTGAGAATATGTCATATATTAAATGCCCAAAATGCAATGAAAAAATTGAACTTTTCGGGAAATCTAAATTAAAAGAGATTTGTTTTGCTTATGACATTGATACTTTCGTATCTCTTCCTTTAGATCCATCTAATAATGAATTAGTAGATCAAGGAAAAGTAAGTGATATAGAAATAGAAGAATTAAATGAAATTATAGATAAAATAAGGAGTTTATAATGAAATTAACTAAAGAAGAATTATTAGAAAGAAGAAATAATTTAATAGATAAAATGGATGATAATAGTTTTGCTATTGTCTTTGCAGGAATTTCTAAATCAAGAAGTGAAGATGAAGACTATCCATTTTCGATTAATAGAAATTTCTATTATTTAACAGGTATTGAACAAGAAGGAAGTATTTTAACAATTAGAAAGAATGAAGGATTATTAAAAGAAACTTTATATGTTTCAAATTATGATCCATTAATTGAAAAATGGACTGGTAAAAGACTTACTTTAAAAGAAGCAAGTGAAATTAGTGCAGTTAATAATTGTTTATACCTTGATCAAGCAGAAATTGATATTAAAAAAGTAATTGATCAAGATAGAAAATTAACTTTATATTTAGATTTCAGTGATTTTTATGATATCAAGCCTCATTATAATGTTGATTCTTTAAAGAAAGAATTATTAGATAATTATCCTACTTTAAAGATCGATAATATTTATCCAAGTATTATTAGATTAAGAATGAAGAAATCTAAATATGAGATTGAATGCTTTAAAACTGCAATTGAAAATACAAATAAAGCTTTAAAAGTATTAATTAAAGAATCAAATGATAACGTTAATGAATACTATTTATCTTCTCTTTTTTATCATAATATTCATTCATTTGAACATAGTGAACTTTCTTTCCCTACAATTGTTGCAGCAGGAAAGAATGCAACTTGTTTACATTACACGACAAGTTTTGATACATTACATAAAGATGATTTAGTTTTATATGATTTAGGTAGTGAATATAAATATTATTGTGCAGATATTTCTAGAACTTATCCAATTGGAGATAAATATACTTCCCTTGAAAAGAAGATTTATGAAATAGTTTTAGGTGCTAATAAATTAGTAATTGAAAAAGCAAAACCAGGAATTACAATTAAAGAATTAAATACTATGGTTACTGAATTTATGGCAAAAGAGTGTGTAAAAGAAAAATTAATTGATAAAGAAGAAGATATTAAAAATGTTTATTTTCATAGTGTATCTCACTTTATTGGACTTGATACTCATGATCCTGCATTTAGTAAGGATGATACAACTACTCGATATGGATTCATTCCTTTAGAAGAAGGTAATGTTATTAGTGATGAACCAGGACTTTATTTTGAAAAATTAGGAATTGGAGTAAGAATTGAAGATGATTTATTAATTACTCATGATGGATGTGAATGTTTATCAAAGGATATAATTAAAGAAATTAAAGATATAGAAGAATTTAAAAGGAGATAAAAATTATGAAATATCAATGTACTGTATGCGGGCAAATCATTGACCGTGATGATGTTTGTCCTATTTGTGGAAGTGATTCAAGTAAAATCATTTCTTTAGGTGAAGACACTCAAGAAAGTGTAACTTTTAGATGCTTAAGTTGTGGAAGAGTTTTTGAAGATAAAGATGTTTGTCCTTATTGTGGAGGAGAAGAACTTTATGATTTAACTCATGATAATTTATTTAATAGAAATAAAAATAAACCTAAAAAAGATGATACAATTGATGTAACTCCTACTGAGGAAGATTCTTCTAGTGATGATGATTTTGATTTACTTGGAGAATTTACTAAATCTACTAAAGGTCAAAATGATGAAGAAACTTTTGAAGATAAAGAAATTGTCTTAGAAAAAGAAGAACCTGAAGTAGTAGATGATTCAACAGTTATTAAAGATGATCCATTTTTAAATACTGTAATTGATGTAGAAGAAAAGAAAGAAGAACCAGTTGAAGAAAAAACAGAAGTTCAAGAAGAAAAAGAAGAAGTTATTGAACCTGTAATTCATGAAGAAGAAAAAGATGTAATTGAACCTACTTTAGAAGAAGAAATTGAAGTAGAAGATGAATTCAAAAAAGATTTATTATCTAAAAAAGAAGAAAGTGATGAAACTTCCTTAGATTTAAAAGTTAGAAGAGTTGATTTAACTAAAGATTTAATTATTAAATTATTCTTAGAACTTGAAAATGAAGAAAATGAAGAAAAAGAAAAATTCTTAAAAGAAGAATTAGGTATTTTAAGCAAATTATCTAGTGATTTTGATTCTAAATCAATTGAAGAATTACTTGATGAAAAAGAAGAAATCAATAAAGAAATTTTTGATAATGAAAAAGATCCATTTAATGGATATGTTCTTTATTTAGAAAGTAGTAAAAAGGATCTTAAATAATGATTGATTCTATTATTTTTGATTTCAATGGAACATTACTTGATGATTTTAAAGTAACTTATGAAATTGAAAAAGAAATCTTTAAAAGTGTAGGTCTTAAAGGATTTAGTAAAAAAAGATGTAAAGACACATTTATTAATCCAGTTAATAAATACTATGATGCTTTAGGATTAAACGATAAAGATTATGATTATAAGGATATGAATTCTAGATTTTTTGAAGAATATTTAAAAAGATGGAAGGAAGAATCTAAATTATTTAAAAACGAAAAAGAAATCTTAATGGATTTAAAAGCTAGAGGATTCAAACTCTATATTTTAAGTGCTACTGAAATTAATTTATTAAAAGAACAACTTGAATATTTTGGAATTATTGATTTATTTACAGATTTTATCGCTGCAAATAATAAAGAAGGTAAAAGTAAAATCGAATATGGAAAAGATTTTATTGAGAAACATAATTTAAATAAAGATAATACTTTACTTGTTGGAGATACAATTCACGATTTTGAAAGTGCAGAAGCTTTTAACATTGATTCAATTTATTTAACAAAAGGTCATAATTCTAAAAAAAGATTAAAAACTTTAAATAAAAAGTTATGTAATAACTATAAACAAATTGAAAAAGAAATCTTAAAAAGAAATCCAAATTTGATTGATTTTTAATGACAAATTTTCGCTTTTGTTTATTGATTTTTTGATACTAAATTAGTATATTTTTAATATGAAAAATAAAGACATAAAACCTAAAAGAAAAAGAAAAAATTTTCATCCTAGATTCTTTTTAATTGCAGGAGCATTTGCGCTTGAAACACTCCTCGTTATTGCTCTAGTATTTCTTTTATTTATAGATGATTTTCAAGAATATTTTATTTGGTACACTGCTATTTTTTGTGTTATTGATTTTATTTTTGCACTTTATATTACAAATAGTAAGGTTCAAATTGATTACAAAGTTTCTTGGCTTGCAGTAGTTTTAGGACTTCCAGTTGTAGGAGCAGTTTTATATCTTTTATATGCTTATAAAGTTACTACAAGAAAATTAGAAAAAATCGAAAATAATAAAATGTCTAGATTTTTAAAAAAGCAAAAATCTTTATATGAAAAGCCAGAAGTTTTAGATGAATTAAACGAAATTAACCCAGAATTTCATACTTTAGCATCCCTAAATTCAAATTCAAATTTTCCTGTTTATAACAATACTAATTTAAAATATTATCCAATGGGAGAAGACGCATGGAGCGACATTTTAAAATGTTTAAAAAGTGCTAAAGAATACATTTTTATGGAATTTTTCATTGTTGAATATGGAGAATTTTTTGATTCAATTCATGAAGTTTTAAAAGAAAAAGCTAAAGAAGGTGTTGATATTAGATTTATCTATGATGATTTTGGATGTGCAACATATTTACCAAAAAATTTTGATAAAATGTTAAGAAAAGAAGGAATTAAAGCTTTTAGATTTAGTAAAATTAAACCAACAATGAATATTCGCCAAAATTGTAGAGATCATAGAAAAATTATTGTTGTTGATGGTGTTAAAGGATTTACTGGTGGATGTAATCTTGGAGATGAATACGTCAATAGACATAAAAGATTTGGAATTTGGAAAGATAATTTTATTTATCTTGAAGGTGAAGGTATCCAAAATTTAATTACTATCTTTTTAAGCAATTATTTACTTTGTGATCCAAAAAATGAAGAAGATTTTGTTAAATTTTCATTTGTTTCTCACACAAAATATTTAGAAAAAGAAATTATTAATAAAGAAAGCTTTGTTCAACCTATTAGTGGAATGCCTTATACTGAAAAATATGTTTTAAGAAATTGTTTTTTAAAAATGATTAATATGGCTAAAAAAAGAATCTATTTATCTACTCCATATTTAATTCCAGATAATGAACTTCAAACTGCATTAATTAATGCTGCAAAAAGTGGAGTAGAAGTTATCATCTTTACTCCTGGAATCCCAGATAAAAAGATGGTTTATCAAGCTACAAAATCTTATTATTCTATGCTTTTGATTAATGGAGTAAAAATTTATGAATATACTCCAGGTTTTAATCATGAAAAAACAATGGTAATTGATGATAATTTAGCAATTACTGGCACTTGTAATTTTGATTTTAGAAGCTTTTATTTACATTTTGAAGAAAGTGTAGTTATCTATAACGATAAAGAGATTGAAAAAATGATTCAAAGTTTTGAAAATATGAAAGAAGTTTCTACTTTGCAAGAAGTTGATAAATATCTCCATGTTTCTTTTGCAAGAAAAATATATTGGGGTATTTTGCATTTAATTGCACCTTTATTATAGGAGAACAAAATGAGCGAAATTAATGAAAATCAAATAGTTGTTAGACATTTAAAGAAGGTCTATGGAGACGCAAAAAAAGGTGAAGCTGAAATTGTTGCAATGAGAGATTCTAATTTTGAAATTAATAAAGGAGAACTTGTTGTAATTTTAGGACCTTCAGGTGCTGGTAAATCAACTTTACTTAATATTTTAGGTGGAATGGATAAAGCAACTGATGGAGATTATTTCTTTTTTGGCAAAGAAGTTACTAAAATGAAAGAAAATGAACTTGCTAAATTTAGAAGAAATAACATTGGATTTGTCTTCCAATTTTATAATTTAATGCCTTCTTTAACTGCTAAAGAAAATGTATTTTTAGCAGCATCTTTAAATAAAGATTCTTTCAACGTTGAAGAAATAATGGATAAAGTTGGATTAAAAGATAGGATGAATAATTTTCCTGCTCAATTAAGCGGAGGAGAACAACAACGTGTTGCAATTGCTCGTGCGTTAGTAAAAAATCCAGATCTTTTACTTTGTGATGAACCAACTGGTGCTTTAGATAGTAAAACAGGTGCCCAAATTCTAGATTTATTATATGAGATTTGTAAAAAGAATAATAAAACAGTAATTATCGTTACTCATAATAAAGCAATAAGTGTTATTGCAGATAGATTAATTCAAGTTGTTGATGGAACAATTAGTAAAAATGAAGTTATTGAAAATCCAAAAAGTGCTAAGGAGATTGAATGGTAATGAAATCTTCTAGAATTTTATTAAAAAAATGCTTTAGAGATATTTTTAAAAACTTAAAGCAATTTATTGCAATTATTTTTATTATTGCAACTAGTGTTACATTATTTATTGGACTTGAAGCAAATTATAAAGAATTTAATCGAAGAATTAATACTATTTTTGATACTACTAATATGGGAGATATCTATTTAACATCTATTCCTGATTTAGATAGTAAAGAAGATGCAGATTTATTAAAGATAGATGAAATTTTAGATGGTGAAGGAAGTTATGAAAAAAGATTATATGTACCTTCTTTTAAATTTAATGATTCTTCATTAAATGGTCTTTTTTATAATGAATTACCTGAGATTTCAAAACCTTATGATGTTACAACGATTTCATCTGATTCTAGTGATAATTTTTTCTATATTGATGAAACAATTTTTGATATTCAAGCTAAACTTGGGAGAAATTATAAAATTGGTGATTATATTGATATTAGTTTTAGTGAAACTCAACTTGAATCAATTCTTCAAATGCTAATGGGAGAAGATAGTGAATCAGTTAATAATACTTTCTTAAAATTAGTAGATAAATATATTTCATCTAATGATATGAAAGCATATTTTAGATATATGGTTACAAAAAGTGATAAAGATATGCTTTCTAAAACATTACCTTCAATTATTAGTGATTTATTAAAAGACAGAGATGTTGATAAAATTAATTTTAATTTTCAAATTACTGGTTCAATGAAACATGCTGAAAATGTTGAAAATGGAAGTTTTAGTGCATCATCTTTTTTAATGTCATCTAAACTTTTTGAAAAGAAGATTTTTGAAAGAATTGAATCAAATTTTAGCGTAGAGTTTATTGAAGATATTTTCTATATATTAAATGATAATGGATTGAATGATTTAGCGTATCAAAAAGGCATGGATTATTTAAAAAATAATAAATCATCGATTAATTCTACAATTTCTTTAACTTTTAAAGAGATTAATCGTGAATTAAATAGCAAAGAAGGTATTGAAAAGTTAAATAAATTATATGATCAAGTAGTTATTAAAGTTAATGATTCTTCAAAAGTTGATGAAATATTAAATAAAATACGAGATTATTTTTTATCTAAAGAATCGAGCAATTTATTGTTATTACAAACTAAAGAGAATTTATCATCTACAATGACGATTATGAATGATTTAAATCAATCTCAGATGCTTGCTTTAACCTTCCCTTTAATTTTCTTTGTAGTTGCAATTTTAGTAGTTTTAACTACAATTACTCAACTTTTATTAAAAGAAAGAACTCAAATTGGTACTTTAAAAGCTTTAGGATATTCTAAAGGAAATATTTTAACTTATTATTCAGTTATGATGAATATTATTGCATTAATTGGAGTAATATTAGGGTTTATTATTGGACCTTTACTTTTACCTAATGTTTTAAATATTAAATATGATATTTTATATTGTTTACCATCTATGTCATATTCTTTTCCTTTTTTAGCAGGATTTTTAGTATTAATAATTGTTATATTTTTAGTTACCTTATTAACTTATATTTTAATTAGACATGAACTTGGATTAACTCCAGTTGAATCAATGCGTCCTGCATCCCCTCATTTTAAAATGAAGAAGAAATCATCTTTTATTAAATCTACTTCATTAATGATGGCTTTAAGAAATATTAAAGTATATATGAATAAATCTATCATGGTAATTGTTGGAATTATGGGATGTACTGGTCTTTTAATTTGTGGATTTGGAATAGAAGATGTTTTAGATTATGGAATTTCAAAAGACACAACAAACTTTGTTAATGGAGATTTAAATCTTACATATTCTTTAAATACATCTTTTAATTATAATAAAGATCAATTATTAAAATATGATAATGTTAAAGAAGTTAATGAATATGGAGTAGGGAATTGCAATGTTTTAAATGATAACCCAGTTACTTTAAATTATTATTATATTTCTAAAAGCTCTGAATTATTTAAATATGATAATGGACATGAATGGAATGATGGAGAAATTGGAATTAGTGATGTTGCTTTAGAAAAAATAGATAAAAAAGTTGGAGATGAAATAACTTTTAAAGTTAATTCAAATACTTATAAAGCAACTATTGGATATAGTTTCTATTCTTTCTCTTTTAAAGGTATATTTATTTATCAAGAAGACAAGGCATATTCTTCTTTACCTCAAAACGCAAATGCAGCTACCTTACTTTTAAAAGATCTTTCAAAATCTGAAGAAACAATGAATAAGATTTTAAATGATGAAAATTTAAAGGTAGAAACAATTATGACAAGAAAACAAACAAGTGACAAAATTGAAGGATATGTTTCATCAATTAAAACAATGACTAATACAATTAAAATATTTGCAATTGTTTTAGCGGTTATTGTTTTAGTTAATTTAGCTATTTTGAATTTTAATGAAAGAATTAGAGAAATAGCAACATTAAGAGTATTAGG
>CAVKAB010000036.1:0-9907 GCA_963653985.1 Bacteroidaceae bacterium | reverse complement strand
CTTATTAAATTTAACTTTTTCAGGGATTTTTACAACATCATCAGTGAACATATTTGGCTCCTTTCTTATCGAGTAAGTTTTCTTACTCTAATTATCTCATAAATAACTTAAATTTCCAACAAAAAAATGCCAAATATTCATAAATTTTTCTAGCAGCACACCAAATTGGTGTTAATAATTATACCTATAAATTGAAAAATTGTTATTTTAATAAAATAATTTGGTTATTTTTCATTATTTTTTGTTGGTCATCCAACTTTATGTTTGATTAGTTGTCTTGTATTTTCTCTCTTTTTGCGGATTTCCCTTCTTTTTAATGTGCTATTATTAAGTAAAAGATGTCGTAAAATTCTTTTATCTCTTGGCCAAATTTCATTTTGTTGTTTGCAAATAAAAAGATAAATAGTTTTTTGCACAGAGGAGATGAAAATTATTCAAAATCTCCTTTTTTCTTATAATACTCGCGATATTTTAAAGAAATTCGTGTTTTAATAGAAATATCTAGAATTGTTTTTACTTTTTCCAAAGGTTCTCCATGCTCATTTGTCATAAAAACAAATAGATTAATATAGCCTTCCATTTCTTCACGATTAAAGCCTGGGTGAGAATTTAAAAATTTCTTTAAAAACATAATTGTTTTATTTATCGGATCAAGAGGATTATCTTTGTCATCGCAGAACTTTAATATCTTTGCATTATATGCCTCTTCTGTTAATTTTAGTTTTTCAACTAACGAAATATGAGCTTTATCTAGATCATGAATTAAATGTGATCTTGGTGCAATATGTTTTTCAAAATTTTGTATTGTTTTTACTTGTTTGTTTTACCAAAGCCTTCTATTTTTGCAAAAACCTTACTTTCACTTTTTGCAATTCCTACACATATTTGATTTAACGATAAACCTCTAAGTTCATCGTAAATTCCTTTTAAAATTACATCAGATTGTTTAATCTTATAGTACATTTCATCTAAATAAACATTACCTTCTAAAATAATATTGTCCTGGTAATGTTCTAGTACCAAAAACAACTTTTTTAGCCAATATTTGCTTGTTGTTGAACTATTTTTATTACTTTTTGATATTTCTTGAATTGTTTCATACCCAAATAAATATAAAAGAAATTCAATCCATTCACTAATTGAAATCTTATGATTATCAAAAATCGTATTTGTTAAAATGTTAAATGATTTTCCGCAACTAGAACAACGATATTTTTGAACTCCATTCTTATATTTACCATTTTTAATAAACTCATTTGATTTACAATATGGGCAATCAACTGGTGAATAATCATTCAAAAAAGATGACTCCTTAGAATCAGAAATTAACCTATGTCTTTCATTATATTTACTTTCATAGGTATCAGTAACAAATGCTTCAAAAGAAGTAATAGTATTACTATCACTCCATGGTGTGTTTCTTCTAGAAACACATTTTCTTATTTTAATCATGTTGGCGATATGCTGTTTATTTGAGTAGATTTCAATCCAGCAATCGCCAAATCACAAGTAGTTGAAACCGACTTAAAAAAACCTTGTTGATCTTATGACCGATTTAATTATAGCAATTTTCATCTCCCCTGTTCAAAAAACTATTTAAAAAGATAAACAAACCAATTCAAATAGTCTTGCAAATATTCAGTATCCATACCAGTAAATCTAGATAAATATCTTTGTACCCATGAACTGAAGGAATTAATTAAAAGCATTGCCTTTAATGACTCTTCATCTTTAACACTTGCTTTATGTATTTCATCTTCAACTTTGGATTTCTTTATTGCTTTTGTGTGTGATTGAAGACCATCATGAATTATTTTTGTAACTGTGCCTTCTGCTAGATGCGGAAGTAAAGTATCTTTTATCTTTTTACTAGTTGGAAGTCCCCTGCCTATGAAAAAAATCACCATCTTTTTGTACTGATCAATCGCAAGAAAAATACAACATTTGTTTTTCGATATACCTCTTTTGTTTTTTCCAAAATGATTTTTAGGTCTTTCAGAATCAAAAGTATAAATTTCATCGATAAATACCGTTCCATTTAGTTTAATGTTGTTTTGATAATTATTGACAGTTTGAAATAGCTTCCTTCTCATTAATAATGCTGTATTGTGATGAACATCAATTTGTTCAGCTATTAAATCAAGTGGAACATTGTAAGACATTAGTCTAATCATTGAAAACCACTTTGGTAATGGAATTTTTGTGGATGAAAAAATTGAATTGGTCAATAAATGAAAACGGCATCCGCACTTACATTTAAACCTTTGATAATTATTAGAATCTTTTCCATCCATATTTGGATTTTCATTCCCACAATTAGGACAAATAGGAGTTCTTCCATATAGCTTTGCTAGTTCTTCATAATCATATGAACCAAATTTTTCAAAGCATTTCCTATTTTCAACTTCCATACATAATTGATTGAATTCAGCTTTATTTAACCCAAAAACAAAATCATGCTGATTAGTAGCAATAATTTTTGACATAAAAAACACCCTTTCGCCTTTAATACGATCGTTATTCCAGGGTGTTTGCGAACAAGTTGTAATAACGACCGTATCAAAGGACTTGTTCGCGATTTTTATTATATCATATTTTCAAAGTTCATAATTAACACCAATTTGGTGTGCTGCTAGAAAAATTTTTAAATTTATTAGAGAGTGACTAGAAATGGGGGGATTTTAGTGACTAGAAATGGGGGGATTTTCTCCTATAGGTTTTGGGGGATTTTTCTTGAAAATACGAATTTTATCGTATATAATTGAATTATGAATTATTTAAAGAGATATGTTGAAAAAGAAATTGAAATTTTATTAAAAACAATTGGGATTATAGTTGTTTGTGGTCCAAAATATTGTGGAAAAACAACAACTAGCGAAAGATTTGCTAAAAGTTCTTTTGCTTTAAGTAATAAAGCTAAAATAGAATTAGCCAAGACTGATCCTGAAAGTATTTTGATTGGAGAGAATCCAAGATTAATTGATGAATGGCAATTTGCACCTGATTTATGGAATTGTGTTAGAACTGAAGTTGATAGAAGAGATGATAAGTTTGGACAATTTATTTTTACTGGAAGTTCAACACCTGCAGATAAAGATGAAATATTTCATAATGGAGCAGGGAGAATATATTCTTTAAAAATGTATCCAATGAGTTTAATGGAAAGTTTAGATTCAAAAGGTATTGTTTCTTTAAATGAATTATTTAAAAGTAATGAAACAAAGAAAATATTTTACCAAAATGATAAATATACATTATTAGATACTGCCTTTTATATGTGTAGAGGTGGATGGCCTAACTCTCTTGATGAAGATAAAGAAATTGCTTTAAGAAGAACTAGAAATTATTGCGAAACATTATTTAATTTTGAAAACTCACAAAATAGTAAGTTTAGAAATAAAAAGAAAGAAATATTTTTGATGCTTCTTAAAAGTTACGCTAGAAATATTTCTACAGAAGTTAAAAAAAGCACTTTGAAACAAGATATTTTAAAAAATGATGACAGAAATTTAGATGATGATACTTTTGATTCATATTTAGAAGCCTTACAAGATTTATATATTATTGAAGATATTGAAGCATGGAATCCTAATTTTAGAAGTAAAACAATTATTATATCTACTCCAACAAGACACTTTGTTGATACATCAATTGCTTTATGGGTTTTAAATATGTCTCCAAATGATTTACTTAATGATCCAAATACTTTTGGATTAATGTTTGAAGATTTTGTTATCAAAGAATTAAAAATATACGCTAAAGTACTTGATGGAGAAGTTAGACACTATCGAGATGGAAATGGACTTGAATGTGATGCGGTTATTCATTTAAGAAATGGGAAATATGCGTTAATTGAAATTAAACTTGGTGGAGATGAAGCAATTTCTAAAGGTATTGAAACTTTAAATAAATTAGAAAATAAAATTATTGAATCGAATTTAAAAAAACCTACATTTAAAATGATTATTACAGGAAGTGGATTTGCTAGAACAATTGGAGATACTTATATTGTTCCAATTAATGTCTTAAAAGATTAAATTTAAAAATATATTTTAAAAATTTAAAAATTATATTATTCTTTTTTATATGAAAGTTATTTTAGTAGAAGACGAAACTAATCTTGCTAGATCAATTAAATATTTATTAAATAGTGAAAATATTGAAGTTGATGTAGCAGATGATGGAATGATTGGGTATAGATTAATTAAAGATAATCTATATGATGTTATTATTTTAGATATTATGCTTCCTTCAATGGATGGATATAGTATTCTAAAAAGAATAAGAGAAGAAGGGAATAAAACTCCTGTTATGTTTTTAACTGCTAAAAACACTACTTTAGATAAAGTTAATGGACTTAATTTAGGAGCGGATGATTATCTTGCAAAACCATTTAATAATGAAGAATTAGTTGCAAGAATTAAAGCGTTAAATAGAAGAAGTAATAATTTAATAGATAATTCTATTAAATATAAAGATTTAGAATTAAATTTATTAACAGGGATTTTAAAATGTAATGAAGAAGAAATTAAGTTAAATTTTAAAGAAAAAGAGTTATTAAAGTTACTTCTTACTAATCCAAATGTATGTTTATCTAAGGATTTAATCTTTAATAAGCTATGGAATGAAGATAGTGAAGCATCTCTAGAAGTTATTGAAGCGTATATTTCTTTTTTAAGAAGAAAGTTAAAATATTTAAATTCTAAAGTATCAATTAAGAATTATCAAAAGTATGGTTATAAGGTAGAAAGTAATGATTAAGAAGTTAAAAAGAAAAATAATTGGATATATCATGTTAATAGTGTCTTTAATTACTATTATTTTTGCGACTTCTATTTCTATTTATTTATCATCAAATGAATCAAGAAAGATTTATAATTCATTAGAGAATTCAATTAATTTAAAAGTGGATTTAAAAGATAATAATCCATCTAATAATTTTGGATATAATCTTGATATTTTAATTATTTCTTTAAATAAAGATAATTCTTTTGTAGTAAAAGAGAATGATTTAGATTTAAGTGTAGAATCTATTAACGAATTAATTAAATTAATTGATCATAATCATCATGAAGAAGGAAGAGTGAATGAATATATTTTTAAAGTTAAACAAGATAAAGAGAGTAAATATATAGGTATTTCTTATTATTCTTATATTGAAAAATCATTATTAAAGATTCATTTAATTTCAATATTATCATCAATTTCATTTTTAGTAATTATTTTCCTTGTAAGTTTGTGGGTAAGTAATATCGCGACAAAACCTGTTGAAAAATCAATTGAAAATGAAAAAATATTCATTGAAAATGCATCTCATGAATTAAAAACTCCATTAAGTGTTATTTCATCTAATAATGAAATATTATTAAATAACGATAAAAATAATGAATGGTTAAAATCTAATGAATACGAAATTGAAAAAATGAAAGAATTAATTAATAAGATGCTTAATCTTGAAAAAATAGAAAGTAATGAAGATTTTGAGATTAATGAAATTAATCTTTCAAAAGTAGTATCTAAAACTGCTTTAGAATTTGAAAGTGTCGCCTATCTTAAAAAAATATCCATTAATTTAGATATCAAAGATAATGTAATGATTAAATTTAATGAGAAAATGTTACAAGAATTACTTGGGATTTTGCTTGATAACGCCTTAAAGTACGAAAAAGAAGAAGGAATTATTAACATTAAAGTAGATAATAAAATATTAAGTATTAATAATAAGAATTCTTATATTAATAAGGAAGAACTTCCAAATATTTTTGATAGATTCTATAAAATAGAAAAATCTAGATCAAAAGAAGGAGTTGGTCTTGGTCTTGCAATTGCAAAAGAAATAGTTGAAAAGAATAAAGGATCTATTAAATGTGTATCAGAAATTGAAGAAGGTACTACATTTATTGTAAGTTTTAATTAAGATGAACTTTACGGGTTCATCTTTTTTAAATTTTTATTTGTTCTTGTTTTAATTGCCAACTTTGGGAATTAAAACTTGCCATCATTTGGAATGTCATTTTAAAGTATCGATAAATATCGTATATTTTCATACTTTTAAAAATAATGATTTTATTATAGATTTAAAATATCTTTTATCACGAAACACTCCGTTCAAATACCACGAAACACTCCGGTGAAATACCACGAAACACTCAGGCAACTATTGAAATTTAGCATAATTATCGATATAATTTATTTGAGGAAAATTCTATGGAAGATTATAAAAAAAGAGTATTTGATGATATATTAAAATTTAGACTAAAAGTGTTTGGTGCTGTTTTAATAACAGGTCCAAAAGGATGTGGTAAGACAAGAACAGGTGAAGAATTATCTAAAAGTAAAATTGAATTTCAAGATGAAGAAAAAAGAGATTACTATCTTTCTTTAGCAAATAATTTTCCAAGCGAACTTTTAATTGGAGATTATCCTCGACTTTTTGATGAATGGCAAGATGGATCGAAGATTTGGGGTGCAATAAGGAAGTATTGTGATGATCATCCAAGAGACAATGGAATGTTTATTCTAACTGGTTCATCATCTAATGATATTAGAACTCCACATACCGGAACGTTAAGAATCTCCGAACTCGAAATGATGCCAATGTCTTTATATGAAACAGAAGAATCAACTGGTGAAGTTTCTCTTTTTGAACTTTTTAATCATCCAGAAAATTTTAGACCTTGTGAAAGTAAATTAACTATTGATGATATAATTTTTGCGATTTGTAGAGGTGGTTGGCCAAAGACTTTATTTGAAAGTGGAAAAGAAGAACAGTTATATATAGCAAAAGATCTATTCAACCAAACATGCAAAAAAGATATGTCTCAATTAGATAATATAAAAAGAAATTCTACTTGGGTTAGTTTGATTTTAAAATCTTATGCAAGAAATATTTGTAGCTTAGCAGATACTAAAACTATTTATACTGACGTTAATTTGAATTGTGGAATTTCAGAAACTACTTTTTTTGAATATATAAATGCTTTAGAAAGACTTTATATAATAAAGGATATAAATGCGTGGTCTCCTGCATTAAGAAGTAAAAGCAATTTAAGGGTAAAACCAAAGAGAAATTTAGTGGACCCTTCAATTGCAGTTGCAGCACTTGGAGCGTCTCCTGAATCATTAAAAAGTGATTTTAATACATTAGGATTTTTATTTGAATCTTTAGTAATAAGAGATTTAAGAGCGTATTCTTCAAAAGCTAATGGAGAAATTTCTTTTTATCATGATCGATATGATTTAGAAGCAGATGCAGTATTACATTTAGATGATGGAAGGTATGCTTTAATAGAAATTAAATTAGGTAATGATAAAATTGAAGAAGGTGCTAAATATTTAAATGAAATAGAAAGATTGGTAAAAGAATTTAATATTAAATATCCTAATAATAAGATGAGATTACCTGATTTAAAGATTGTTATAACTGGTACAAGATTTGGATATAAAAGAGAAGATAATGTATTTGTAATACCAATTGGATGTTTAAAAGATTAAAAAGTTTTTATTGAAAAATATTCTTAATAATTTCTTTTAAAGGAGTGTTAAATTTAGTATAATTCTTTAAATCTAAAGGAGAAAGAAATGAAGAAATTAAATAGATTATTTATTTTTAGTATTGCTACATTATCCTTAATATGTACTTCTTGTAATAAAGGATATGATAATACTAAAAATAATGAAGAAAATTATGAATTTAAAGTAACTGATATTAGAGATTCAATTGCTGCTGCTAATAATTTAAGCTCACTTTTAGGAACAAGTATTAATGTTACTTATTTTAATAATGAAAGAGTCCCATATGTAGAACTTAATGATTTAGTAAGTTTTATGAATGGATTAAGTAGTGCAATTGGAAAAGAATATGGTGCTAGTAATATTTCAACTTACGAAATTAGTCAAAATAATAAAGAATTTACTATTACTAATAAGAAATTCGATACTACCTGTGTTATTAATTTTTCTACTCGTAAGTTAGTATTTGGAGATTATCATTCATTTGTATCAGTTAATCCTAGTGAAAAAGCTAGTGGAATACACGCATTTGGAGGAAAAGCTGATGGTGCTACAAGTAATTTCTATTCAGTAGCAGAAGAATATATTAATGGAGGAGTTAGTACTATTAATTTAGGAAATTATAGTATTGATATGCCTTATTTTGATAATAAGGGATATTTACCTTTCCAAACTATTTCGGATGTATTTTTAACTGGAAGTGGAATTCCAATGACTATTATTAATAATACTTTATATACTTATGGTGCGATTAAAGAGGGAGAATCTTTAACACCATATGGAAAAGATTATTATGATTCTATTAAAGGAAAAGATAAATTAACTAGTTATGAATTAGAATATAATTATAATGAAACATGCTTATTATTAGATAATATTTATGGATTAAAGAAAGAACATGGAATATCCTCTTTTGATGAATATTTTATTGGACAAGGTGAAAAAGAGAAGATGTTAAAAGATTCAAAAGAATTTGATAAAGCTTTTGCAAAGTTACTGAACGTTAAAATTTCTGATTTCCATACTGCTTTTAGCTATTCTTCTCCTTGGTCAGGATATTTTGTACCAGAATCAGTCGCTTCAATGCAAGGCATGTTATATTATGCATGTTCATCAACAATTTCTAATATTAGATCTCAAATATTAGGTAAAGAAGTTGAACCACTTCAAATTGTTGGAGATACTGCTTTTATTACTTTTGATTCATTTGTAATGCCTACTAACTTAAATGAAGTTTATAAAGATAATCATCTTCAATATACATCTACTTTAATTAAAGAAACATTAAATAAAGTAAATAATGATAAATCAATTAAGAATGTTGTTTTAGATTTATCTTGTAATGGAGGAGGTATGGCAGATGCTGCAATTGATGTAGTTAGTGCAATTTTAGGATATTGTGCAGTTACTACTCGTGATAAATTTACAGGATCTACTATGACTGCTTTATATAAAGTAGATAGTAATTTAGATGGTGTTATTGATAATAATGATTTTTTACGTGAAGGATTAAATAAATATGTTTTAACATCACGTGCTTCCTTTAGTTGTGGTAATTTAGTACCTGCTTTATTAAAAGAAGGTGGAGTTACTGTTATTGGAGAAACAACAGGAGGAGGAAGTTGTGTAGTTTATCAAAGTGTTACTGCTAATGGAACATTCTTCCAAATGTCAGGACCTACTGAAATTTGTACTTACAAGAATGGAAGACTTATAAGTGTTGATGATGGGGTTACTCCAGATTATAAAATTACAAGTTACGAAAAATATTTTGATAGAGAATCTTTAGTTTCTTGGATTAAAACATTATATTAATAATTATTTTATTAAAGCCATACGTAATTAAAATGTGTGGCTTTTTTAAATCTTTCCGATATTTATCGCTTTATTTTCAAAGTCATTAAATTGATGTCAAAAGACGTTTAAAAAAATATCAAAAATTTTTAAAAAAAATTAAAAAAGTTGTTGACTAAGAATTTGCTTTAATATATACTATTTGAGCGCTTGTTAAGGAAGTCCTAAACAAGAGCAAAGAGATCTTTGAAAACTAGATAGATGTACAACAATAAACGTCAATAAATTTAAGTTAATTTATATATAACAAAACCAGAATAATTATGAACTAGAATATAAACTTTTTGAGAGTTTGATCCTGGCTCAGGATGAACGCTGGCGGCGTGCCTAATACATGCAAGTCGAACGAGATACTTCGGTATCGAGTGGCGAACGGGTGAGTAACACGTTGGTAATCTACCATTCAGTTGGGGATACCCAGACGAAAGTTTGGCTAATACCGTAATACGTAATAAGGTGAAATTCCTTATTATAAAAGGAGCGTTTGCTTCGCTGATTGATGAGCCTGCGTCTGATTAGCTAGTTGGTGAGATAATAGCCC
>CAVKAB010000035.1:0-10044 GCA_963653985.1 Bacteroidaceae bacterium | reverse complement strand
TAGATAAAGTATAATAAAATGTATGAATAATGGACTTTTTAATAATACTTTTTTATTAACTTCGGATATCTCATCAATTTTCTCATATTCTTTATTTTTATCGAATAATCATTTGATTAATTCGATAAAAATATTAAATAAAGATGATAAAAGTTATGATGATTTAAGAATTAAAATATCAATAGAAAATAATTTAATTAAATTTAAAGATATCCATATTTCTTTAATTAATAGTAATGAAACTATCGAAATTGATGATTTTGATATGGTAGTAGATGTTGAAAAATTAAAGAAAATTACTGAAATTACTTCCCTTACTTTAACAATTGAAGTTTTTGATAAATTTTCATCTCTTTTTGGATACTCTTATAAGAATATTAATGTATATCCAATTAATTTATTTTCTCAAGATGTTTTACCATATGAATCTTTAGTAAGTTTTATTAATCCAAATGATAAATACGTTAAAAATTTAGTATATAAATCTAAAAAAGAATTATTAAAGATTACTGATCAAAAAGATTTTACTGGATATTTATCAAACGATATTAATGAAGTAATCAAACAAATAGAAAGTATTTATTATGCATTATATAAATTAGATTTAAATTATTCTAATAGTGCAACTTTCCTTAAAAATGAGAGAATTAAATTCCCAAAAGAAATTATTAAATCAAAAAAAGTAACTTCTTTAGAATTATCTTTATTATTTTTAAGTGCGTTAGAATACATTGGATTAAATTCAGTATTAATTTTAATGAAGAATCATTCATTTATAGGAGTATTTTTAGATAATGAATCATTACCTACTTCTTTAAGTGATAATCAAAATTTAATTTATACTTATTCTTTAAAATCTATTTCTAAAATGATGGTTATTGAACCTGCTTTAATCACTTTAAAAAGAGATTTTAATGATTCAAATGAATACGCTTTAAAAGAATTAAAAGAAAATAAAGATACATTCCTTGCACTTGATATCCATAGATCAAGACTTAATAGATACTTACCTTTATCTTTAGATGAAGAATCAAAAGATGAAGAAGTTGATATTGAAGTTAATAAGATGCCAGATATCAACGTAAATGAAATTAATCAAGATATTCAAAAAGAAACTGTATCTAAAGATAAATTCTATATTTGGAAGAAGAAATTATTAGATTTAAGTTTGCAAAATAAACTTATAAATATGAAAATTGGATCTAATAATATCCAACTTTTAGCACATGATATCTATCGATTAAGTGATTATTTATATTCTAATGATGACGATTTATTATTAATTGATAATGGTAATTTTAAAGATTTATCATCTACTAAAAAAGAATTAATTGATTTAGATAATGAAATTTTAATTGATATTGAAAATGATAACTACATGCAAAAAAGACTTGAAGTCTTACTTGATTCTAAAGAATTTAATGCTAGTATTCCAACATTGTATAGAAAAAGTAAAAGTGACTTAGAAGAAAGTGGATCAAATACCCTTTATATTGCTCTTGGAGTTTTAGAATATAAAACTAGTGAAGTTAGTAAAAAGAGTAATTACGCTCCAATTATTTTATATCCAGTAGAATTAATTAAAAGAAATGGTAAATCATATTCTTTAAGAAGAAGAGATCAAGAACCATTGCTTAATACAACTTTACTTGTATATTTAAAAGATGAATTTAATATCGATATTGATTTTTTAAATGAATTACCATTAAAAAGTAATGGAGATTCAGTAGATTTAAATAAAGTATTTAATACTATTAGAAAAAATGTTATTGATGAAGGATTTAAAATCCAAGAAGCAGCATTTTTAGGAAGATTCTCATTTAATAAGTTTATTATGTGGGATGAATTAAATAATAAAAAAGATATTTTATTAGAGAATCCTTTAGTAAAATCATTCGTTAATGGATATAAAGATGAATCTTTAAGTTACAAGAATAGTGAGATTAATATTGATAAAGATATTTCTATTAAGAATTATTGCATTCCATTAAGTAGTGATTCAAGTCAAATTAAAGCGGTTATTGATTCATCTAATAAAAAATCATATGTTTTAATTGGGCCACCTGGTACAGGAAAGAGTCAAACAATTGCAAATATTATTGTAAATTCTTTATTTGAAGGTAAAAGAGTTTTATTTTGTAGTGAGAAAAAAGCTGCTTTAGATGTTGTTTATTCTCGTCTTAAAACTCTAAGAGTAGATCCTTTCTGCTTAGAGCTTCATAGTAATAAACAAGATAAAAAAGAAGTATTAAAATCATTTGAAAAAGTATTAGAAATTGGAGAAATTTCTCAAAGTGAAGATTTCTCAAAAGTTAGTGATACATATGATTTAATTAATGATGAATTAACTGAACTTGTAGAAAAAATCCATGTTCCACATAATTATTATTTATCTTTATATGATGCATTAGTAAATTATTCTAAATATAAAGAAATTGAGGGCGAAATTAAATTAAGTGATGATTTAATTGATAATTTTAGTAACGCTAAATACGAAACTATCGCTTCTTTATTTATGAAAGCAAAGAATTTCTCTCCAGTTTTTAATAAATTTAAGGAAGATTTCCCTTTTAAAGTAGTTTTACTTGATACATATTCAAAAGAAATTAAAGAAAATTTAAGTGTTACTTTATTTGATACAATTAAAAAGTTAGAAAATTTTGATTCAATCTCTAGAAAATTAAATAAATCATTAAAGATTGATTCTTTAAGTGATTCTACAATTGATAATTTATATTCTTTATTTGATTATTTAGAATCAAATCCTATTTATTTTGATTTGTTATTACTTACTAATTCAAATGATCAAATTAATAAAGTTATTAATTTGATTAAATATCAAAAAGAAGTATTAGAAAAAGAGAAGAAATTAGAACAAGAATTTAATATTAAAGTAATTGAATCTAATGTAGAAGATTTAAGATTTAGATATGAACAAAAAGAATCATTCTTCTTTATTAAAAAATGGATTGAATCTAATAAGCTTTTAAAAGAATTAAGAAGTTATGCGATAAGTCCAAAAAGTATTAATAAGAAAAACTTACTCGAAAAGATTAATTATTTAATTGATTTAAAGAAAGAACATTTAAGAATGAAGAAGAATTCTTTAATCATTGAAAGTATTATTAAAGAAGAATATGACGATAAAGATTTAGATATTATTTTAAGTAAATTAAATAATACTTTAGAAGTTAATAAATACTTAAAAGAAATAGAAACTAAAAACTTAGATTCATTTATTATTGCAAAATATATTAAAGAATTCTCAAGTGTTGGAGAATCTCGTAAATTAATCAGTGATTATAAATCATTATATAAAGATTTAAATCATTTATTAAATGAATTAATTACAAAATATAAATTTACTTTATCAAATATTGATAAAGATAATTACTTAATGAATCTTTTAAAATCATTAAGAGGAGTTTATAACTATATCGATTTAATCAATGAATGGAGTAATTTAATTAATATCTTTAAAGAATTAGAATCTTTAGGAGTTAGAGGGATTTATGAAAGTTATTTAGTAACTAGACTTGATTTTGAAGAAGAATTTAAAGTATTTAATAAATGCTTATATAAAACAATCGTTGATAAATTAATTAAAGAGAACAAATTAGATTCATTTATTGGACTTAATATTGATACTTTAATTGAAGAATTTAGAAAAGTTGATAATAAATATAAAGAAGAAGTTATTAAAGAAGTAGTATCTAGACTTTCTAAAAATGTACCTTCTACTTATTCATCAAATGTTTCTTCAAGTGAAGTTGGAATGATTAAAAAAGCGATTAAAAATAATGGAAGAGGTTTAACTTTAAGAAGATTGTTTAGTGACGCTAAAGAAACAATTTTGCGTCTTACTCCATGTATTTTAGTATCACCTTTAAGTTGTGTTAAATATTTAGATCCATCAATTTATCATTTTGATATTGTTATTTTTGATGAAGCAAGTCAACTTAACTTAAGTGAATCAATCAGTGTTATTGGAAGAGCAGATTCTTTTGTTATTGCAGGTGATGATAAACAACTCCCTCCAACAAGTTTCTTTGATAAACAAATAAATGATGAAGGAGAAGATTTAGAATTACTTGATTTAGAAAGTTTACTTGATGATGCTATGTCACTTTCTTTCCCAATTAATAGATTATTATTCCATTATAGAAGTAAGGATGAATCATTAATTGCATTCTCAAATAATAAATTCTATGACAATACAATGTATACATTCCCTTCTCCTAGTGATTTAAATAGTAAGATTAAATTTAATAAAGTTAATGGAATTTATGATTCAGGAAGAAGTGCTACTAATAAAGAAGAAGCTAATGAATTAGTAGATTATTTAGTAGAAAGAATTAAAAATAACCCTGATAATTTAACTTTTGGTATTATTACTTTCTCAGTAAGACAAATGGAATTAATCCAAGATTTACTTGATGAAAGAATGGAAAAAGATAGTGCTTTATACGATAAAGTTAAAGCTTTAAAAGAAGAAATATTTGTTAAAAACCTTGAAAATGTTCAAGGTGATGAAAGAGATGTAATCTTACTTTCTATTTGCTATGGTAAAAACAAAAATGGAAGATTCTTACATAACTTTGGTCCTATTAATAATACTGGAGGATATCGTAGACTTAATGTTGCAATTACTAGAAGTAGAGCAGAAATGATTATATTCTCATCAATTTCATATACTGATATTGATTTAAATAAAACTAATAGTGAAGGCGTTAAATACTTAAAGAGTTTCTTAGAATACGCTGAAAATGGTATGAAAGCATTAGTATCTCAAGTTAATTCATCATCTTTAATCAAAAATGGCATTGAATATTACATTGCTAAAGATTTAAAAGAAAGAGGATATGAATCAAAACTCCATTTAGGTGATTCTAAATTTAAAATTGATATTGGTATTTTAAATCCAATCACTAAAGATAGTTATATTCTTGGTATTATTATTGATTCTTATTCTTATAGTAATCAATTATCTAGTAAGGATAGAAATATTATTGAATTCAATGTTTTAAAATCAAAGGGTTGGAATATTTTAATGATTTGGGCACTTGATTATTATGATTCTCCTAAAAAGACAATCGATAAGATAGTAGAATCAATTGAAGAAGCATTAAAAAATTCTAAAAAAGAAGAGATTGAATCTCCAAAATTTGATGAGATCAATTTTATAAAAGAAGAAAAGAAAAAAGTATCGCATCAAAAACCTTATACTTTTAGAAATGTTAAAAAACCATATACTGAAAATCAATTATTAGATAATAGAAATAGACAAGCAATATTTAATATCATTAAAGAAATTATTGATATTGAATCTCCAATTGCAAAATCTACTTTAATGAAGAGGGTATTTCAAACTTTCCAAGTTACAAGAAAGAATAAATTAAATTCAGAAGTTGTTGAAAATTTAATCAACAAGATACAAAATTATATATCTTATTCTTATGGATTACCTTTCTACTTTAAAGATTCTGAAAGTAAAAATAATTTAAGTTTTTATAGAACTTTAGGAGATCGTAAAATTGAAGAAATTCCAAAAGAAGAAATCCTAGTAGCGATTAAAGATGTTATTGTTAATGAAATCTCAATTGAAGAAAACGCTTTAAAGAAAGAAGTATCAAAACTTTTTGGATTTAAAGTAAAAACTAAAAAGATTGATGAAGCAATTAATGAAGCACTTGAATATGGAATCAAAGATAAGAAAGTTATTATTAAAAAAGAAAATGGATATTTAGAAATAAAGGGATAAATATGATAGAAATTACAAAATATGTTGAAGAAGAAAAAGCAAAACTTAAAGAAGAAGTAGCAGCTTTAAGTAAAAAACCATTACTTGCAATTGTTCAAATTAATCAAAATGACGCAAGTAATACTTACGTTAAAGGTAAGATTAAAGATTTAGAAGAAGTTGGTTTACTTTATAGACATTATTCTTTTGATATTGATACTAGTGAAGAAAAATTATTAAGTTTTATTGAAGAATTAAATCATGATAATGAAGTTACTGGTATTATTGTTCAACTTCCTTTACCAAAAGGTATTAGTGAAGAAAAAGTCAAAAGAACAATTTCACCTTTAAAAGACGCAGATGGATTTAATGCATATAGCAAAGTAGATCCTGCTACCCCAAAAGGAATTTTAAATTATTTAAAAGATAATAATTTTGAATTTAAAGGTAAAAATGCTGTAGTTTTAGGAAGAAGCAACATTGTTGGAAAACCAATGCATGATCTTTTATTAAAAGAAGATATGAATGTTACAATTTTACATTCAAAAACTTCCTTAGAAGATAAAGAATTTTATCTTGCTCATGCAGATTTAATTGTATCTGCAGTTGGAAAAATTAATACTATTACATCTAACGATAAGATTAAAAAGAGTGCTTGTTTAATTGATGTTGGTATTAATAGAGATGAAAATGGAAAGTTAATTGGAGATTTAGAAAGAAATTTAGATGTCGCTTTCCAATCACCAGTTCCAAAAGGAGTAGGTTTACTTACTCGTTTACAATTATTAAAGAATTTAATGGAGTTATATAAGTAGTTATGGATTTTAATTTAGGTAAATATGAAGTTTATGGATTAGATTTTGCTTTAAAAGCAAGTGGTAATCCAATGCGTACTCAATTCGATAGAAGTGAAGTAAACGAAAAAGACTTAAAAAGAGGAAGTGTTTTAGGTAGTGCAAGAAGTGGAGAAGGACACGATAATTACTTAAAAGGAATCGTGGTTGAATTTGATGTTACTGCACCACTTTATTGGTGGAAACAAGCTCAAAGATACCATTTCTTTGAATTCGTTTCTTCTCAATCAACAATGCATTGTTTATTAAAATTTGATTTAGAAAGTCAATGTGTTAAAGACACTAATAAAGAAGTTTTAGCAATCTTAAATAGATTAAAAGATGAATATAATGCAATCAGTGACGAAAATAAGGAAGAAAAGAAAGCTAAATGGAGAGAACTTGTTGCTTCCCTTCCATGTGGATTCTGTTTAGGTGCTACAATGGTTACAAATTATCAACAATTAAAGACAATTTATAATCAAAGAAAATTCCATAAATTAGATGAATGGCATGTATTCTGTGATTGGTGTAAAACTTTACCTCACTTTTTAGAATTAACTGGAGTTGAAAAGAAAAATGAAGAATAAAAATTTATTAAAAAAATATGCTTCATTAATTGCAAAAACTGGTGCTAATATTCAAAAAGGTCAAGAAGTTGTAATTAGAGCAAGTATTAATGCTTATGAATTTATCGTTTTACTTGTTGAAGCATGTTATAAAAGAGGTGCTAAAAAGGTAGTTATTAAATGGAGTGATGATGAATTAACAAAACTTCATTACAAATATCAAAAAGAAGAAACTTTAGCACATTTAACAAGTTATGAAGAGGAAGAATATAGATATCATATTAAAAATCTTCCTGTTTATATTTATATTGAAAGTGACGCTCCAGATGCTTTAAAAGATTTAGATCCTAAAAAGATGAGTGAATGCTCTAAAATTTTAAGAAGTGAAGTTCGTAAATTTAGAGATCAAATGGATGATAAATATCAATGGGTTATTGCAGGATATCCTTCAATTGAATGGGCAAAAGAAGTCCACCCTGAACTTAAACCAAAAGATGCATATAATAAACTTTTAGAAGAAATTTTATATGTTTCAAGAGTTTCAAAAGATACAGATCCTAATAAAAATTGGGAAGAACATGATAAAAATTTAACTGAAAGAAGTAATAAATTAAATTCTTTAAAATTAAAGAAATTAATTTATAAATCAAGTAATGGAACTGATTTCTCATTAGAACTTAATCCTGAAGTTAAATGGGAAGGTGGAGGAGAATATACTGCTGGAAAGAAGAAAGTATATTTTAATCCAAATATTCCTAGTGAAGAAATTTTTACTACTCCAATTAAAGGTAAAGCAGAAGGTATTGTATATTCTTCAAAACCTTTATCATATAATGGAAATTTAATTGAAGATTTCTCTATTAGATTTGAAAATGGTAAAGCAGTTGAATGGCACGCTAAAAAAGGTGAAGAAATTTTAAAATCAATTATTGAAGCAGATGCTACATCATGCTATTTAGGTGAATGTGCTTTAATTGGATATCATTCTCCAATTTCTTTATTAAATACAGTATTTTTAAATACTTTATATGATGAAAATGCATCATGCCATTTAGCTTTAGGTATGGGATTTAGTAATCTTTATCCAGAATATGAAAAATATTCATTAGAAGAACTTGCAGAAAAAGGTATTAATAAATCTAATATCCATGTTGATTTTATGATTGGTACTAAAGATATGTCCATTAAAGGTATTGATATCAATGGAAATGAACACATCATCTTTAAAGATGGAGATTGGGCTTTATAATGTCTAGTTTAACTAAAGAAATAACAGTTACTGTTAATGATTTAGATATTTATGATTATTTAAAACCATCATCTATTTTAGATTTTGCTCAACTTGTTGCAAGTAAACACGCTGATTCTTTAGGAATTGGATTTGATGATTTTATTAAGAAAGATTTAATTTGGGTAGTAGTAAGAAATTATTTTGAAGTAATTAAACCTATTAAAGATTTAGATGTAGTAAAAGTAATGACATACCCTACTAAAAATAAGTTTGTAGAATATCCAAGAAATTATATTTTTTATGATGAAAATAATGAAGAAATCATTAAAGGTAAAAGTATTTGGATGATTTATAACGTTAAAACCAAAGAAGTAATCATGGATAATTTCAAAGAATTAGAAAATGATGATTTAAAAGATGTATTTGATTTTAGAATTAAAAAACTTCCAAGTATTGATCTTAGAGATTTAGATTATGTTAAAGATGTTATGATTACTCAATCAATGTGTGATCATAATAAACATCTTAATAACACTAGAAGTTTAGATTTCTATATTGATATCTATGAACCTAAAGAAAATGAATTAGTAAAGAAATTCCAAATTGAATATATTAAACAAGTATATAAAGGAGATTTAATTTCTTTATATAAATATCGTAAAGATAATCTTAATTATTTATATGCATATAGAAAAAACGAATTAGTTTTTTGTATAATGATAGAGTACTTTTAATTTATAAGTAAAGGAGTTTTAAAAAGTATGAGATTAGGAAAAAATGTTGAAGAAGCATTAAAGAAAGGCTTACCTGTTGTAGCACTTGAATCCACAATTATTAGTCATGGGATGCCTTATCCAAAGAATGTTGAATGTGCATTAGCAGTTGAAGCTAAAATTAGAGAAGGTGGAGCAGTTCCTGCAACAATTGGTATTATTGATGGTGAAGCAGTAGTTGGAATGAGTGAAGAAGAAATTGAAGAATTTGGTAAAAGAAAAGGAATTGTCAAATGTTCAAGAAGAGATCTTCCTATTGTATACGCTAAAAAATTATGGGGCGCAACAACAGTTGCTGCTACAATGATTCTTGCTAATCAAGCAGGTATTGAATTCTTCGTTACTGGTGGAATTGGTGGTGCTCATAAGAAAGCTAATGAAACATTTGATATTTCAGCAGATTTAGAAGAACTTGGAAAAACTAGTGTTAGTGTTATCTGTGCAGGGCCTAAAGCAATCTTAGATTTAGGATTAACAATGGAAATTTTAGAAACAAAAGGTGTTCCAATTTTAGGATATAATACAGAATGTTTACCAGCATTCTTTACACGTACTAGTAAATACAAAATTGATTACAATTGCAAAACTCCTTTAGAAGTTGCTGAAATTGTTAAAGCTAAAAGAGATAATCATTTAGATGGTGGAGTTTTAATTACTAACCCAGTTAGTGAAGAATATTCTTTACCAGAAGAAAAGATTAATAAAGTTATTGAAGAAGCAATTAAAGAAATGGAAGAAAAAGGAGTTAAAGGAAAAGATGAAACTCCATTCTTACTTTCTAAGATTGTTGAATTAACTCAAGGTAAATCATTAGAAACAAATATTGCATTAATTTTATCAAATGCATTACTTGGTGCTAAGATTGCTAAAGAATTTAATGATTTAAAGAAATAATATA
>CAVKAB010000034.1:0-10059 GCA_963653985.1 Bacteroidaceae bacterium | reverse complement strand
GTTGGTGCAACTGGTGCAGGTAAATCTACTATCCTTTCATTAATCGTTAGAAACTATGTTCCTCAAAAAGGTGATATCTTCATTGATGATATTAATATTAAAGATATTACTATTTCATCTTTAAGAAGTGCTATTGGTCAAATGCTTCAAGATGTATTCTTATTTAGTGGTACTATTAAAAATAATATTACATTAAATGATGATACATATAAAATGAAAGATATCGAAAAAACATGCGACTATGTTAATGCATCTAATTTTATTAATAAATTACCTAATAAATATGATGAAGTCGTCATGGAAAGAGGGGAAAATTTATCAAGTGGTGAAAGACAACTTTTAAGTTTTGCACGTGTTGTTTTAACAAAACCTCAAATCTTAATTTTAGATGAAGCTACTAGTAATATTGATACAGAAACTGAAAGCTTAATTCAAGATTCTTTAAAGAAAATTTCTACTCTTGGAACAATGTTAATCGTTGCACACCGTTTAAGTACAATTCAACATAGTAATCAAATCATTGTATTACAAAATGGAGAAATTGTAGAAAGAGGAACTCATCAAGAATTACTTAAAAATAAAGGATATTATTATAAACTTTATAAATTACAATTCGAAAAATAGATTAGTCTCTTAGATTTAATTCTAAGAGATTTTTCTTTATAATAATCTTATGAATTATTTATTACTTGGTGAAAATGAGTTATTAGATTATTTAACTCAAAAAATTAATGATAGTGAAACTCATAAAGCATATTATATTTCATGTATTGATAAATATAATTACGAGAAGAATTTAATTAATCTAAAAATTGATAATGTTATTGTAGAAGGTTTTGAACATCAAAAACTTTCTAATTCTTCAAAAGATTTAAGATACAACGAAAATTATAAATATATTATTGATTTATGTGTTAAATACAATATAAAACATCTCCATATTATTGAAGATGCTTCTAGAATCTATGAAGGATGTATTAAAGAAACAAAAGATTATAAGTATAAAGAAAGTGATGACATTTACGCTTTTAACTTAGATTCTATAAATCATTTATATATTAGAAAATACATTGATTATATTAATTTAACTACTCCTTTAGTAATTACTGTTTCTAGATACAATAAAATATTAAGTTACGATACAGGATTATTATATGATTTTTTATTATGCGTTAAGGATGATAAAGAATTTGAATATGTAGAAAATAATCTTATAAGAGATTATATAACTATATATGATGGGGTTAATTATATTTTAAAATTATGTAATTTAAAAGAAAGAGGAATCTATAATTTGCCTGCTTCATATGAATTTAGTAAAACAGATTTAATCAATTTTTGTATAAAAGATTTAGAATTAGTCAATGTTAAAATAAAGTCAAAAACATTAAGAATAATGCCTCAAAAATATATTTTAGATGATTCTAAAATTTATGAATTAGATAAAAAGGTATCAAATCAATAAACTTGATACCTTTTTCCTTAATCTTTTAAACACCCAAGAGGAATAACATAAACATTATCATCTCTTTTATATCCATATTTAGTTCCAGTAATTATTATTTTTAAAGTAGGTAAATCAATTTTTATTTTACCTGTTTCGTTTTGCTTAATAATTAAAGATTCTAATTTATTTAGGTTTTTAGCACCTTTTTCAATTTCATCATTTCCTAATTTAAATTCAATTAATGCATATCTTCCATCATCTAAATGCAAAACTGCATCCGCTTCTAATCCTAAATTATCATGATAATAAGAAACACTACTTCTTAAAGCATTAGAATATACTTTTAAATCTCTAATACACATTGTTTCAAATATAAATCCAAAAGTATGTAAGTCATTGATATATTTTTCTGGAGATCCATTTAATGCTGCAACTGCAAGTGAAGGATCCACAAATTCTCTTTTTCTTCCACTTCTTATAGCACTTTTCGATCTAATATTAGGACTCCATCCATATAAATCGTCAACAATATATAATCTTTCTAAAACTTCGATGTAATCATCTAATGTTTTATCTGTTATGGAATTTGTTGCGTTAACATCTTCTAAAATACTCACTCTTTTTGCAAGAGTCGAAATATTTCTAGCATAACTTCTTAAAACCGCTCTCATTGTTTGAGAATTTCTAGTAACATCATCAACATTATAAATATCTCTTGTATAAATTTGTTCAAAATAGTCTTTTGCAATTGCTAGTTTAGCTTCTCTATCTTCAACAATTATACTTTGAGGCCATCCACCTCTACATGCAGCAAAAATTAAATCTTCTAAAGAAAGGTTGGAAACGCAACCTTTTTCTAAATTTTCTTCACCATCAAATAGCTTTTTTAAAGAAACTGTTCCATTAGATTCTAAAGATTCATATAAACTCATTGGATACATTCTTAAATCAGTGATTCTTCCAGTTCCAGTATGACTTGTTTTTACTTTTTTTGATGTTGATCCAGTTAAAATGAAATTCCCTTGTTCTCCATTTTTATCACAATAAAATCTAACTAAATCCCAAACTTTAGAAACATCTTGCCATTCATCAATTAATCTAGGCTTTTTTCCTTCTAAAATGAATTCTGCATTATTATTTGCTCTTTTAACAAAATCCTCATTTTGAGTTTCATATTGTAAATAAATAGCACTTTTTGCTTTTTGAGTTGCAGTTTTCGTTTTTCCACACCATTTTGGACCAACAATATTGACTGCTCCAAAGGCTTTCATTTTTAAATCAAATAATGAATCTGTCACACGTTTATAATACTTTTCCATATCAATATTATAATGCTTTTATTTATATTGGTAAACATAATTCCGTATTTTTTTGGTAATTCATTCCGTATTTTTTTGGTAATTCATTCCGTATTTTTTTGATTTTAAAAAAGATTATAGAATTTAATCCATAATCTCAGCTTTTATAATTCTTTATAATATAAGAAACATCTTAAAAGCAAATCTTTATCATATACTTTAAATGTAATATCTTTTTCATCCATTCTTAAATAATTCTTATATTCATAAAACTTGTAATTACATTCATCATCTGTAAATAAGACTACATTTTTATTCTTATTTCTTTTTTCAAATTCATTTAATAATTTAGATCCAATTCCTTTTCCAAGTAATGTAGGATCACATGTTAAAAATCTAACTTCTCCATCAACTCTTTTGTATTTTTTAAGTTCATTTAGCATAATTTCATTATTTTTAACATATAATGTAGCACTAGAATTTGCATGTCTATTTCTTTTGAATTCAAAAAATTTAACAAATAATTTCTTTCCTAAAGACTTATAAATTTTAGGTTTATCATATATTTCAGCAAGTAAAACTCCAACTAATTTATTATCTTCATACGCTGCTAAACAATCAGTTGCTTCTAATAATTCGCTATACCAAAAATATTTAGAATATAATTCAAGTTGTTTATCTCACTTTTCAAAATAAACATCAAAATACATTCCAATTTTAGCAAATTCAATTGCAGTTTTATGGTCTTTTCTATCTAATTTTCTAATTTTAATACTCATAACAACCTTAACATTTTAATCAATAATAATGTCAATTTCAACTTTATTTAGGTTTTTAAGAAATCTTCATATAAAAAGAGCTTGTATATTTCAACAAACTCTTTATTTTTATATTTCTATATTATTATTCTTATTTAATTACCAGCAATCATGTAAGTATAATGGTTTATCTGTCATAAAATCATAATAATGAGGTGCAAAGAAACAAGCTTCCATAACTGTAAATTTCTCATCCCACATATAAACTTCTTTATATGTTCCATCTAATTTTTGCTTGTCTCCTACTGGTCTTGCAAAACATAAATAATATTGATCATCTAAATAACGTAATTCAGTACTTTTAATGCTTCCAGTCCATGTATGATATGTTGCAACTTGATAAACATTCTTTCTAACTTTATTACCTGATTTATCATAATAATCCATACTATAATCTTTATCATCATGCCACATTCCATATTTATCAACATACCATTCAGCATTATATAAACCTGCAGCTTTATCAAATAAATCTTCATTTACACTATAGAATCCAGCATATTTAAGATAATCTTGAATAGTATAACTTTTAGCACAATAAGCACTACTGTAATTAACGAAATCATCATGTACTTTACCAACAATTTCTCCTGGTTCAAAGCAATATGCTACTTGATGATTACCATGTTTTCCACTATCGTTACTATAACTCATTAATAATCCTTGTCTTGAATCATCACCAACTCTATCTTCATGATTATAAGTTAATGTAGCCATTCTTGTTGAATATTCTTGATTAGTTGGATAATAAATATTAATTCCATTGTTCATTTTATCTTCAATGTCTTTCAAAGAATTATTGAAATTATAGAAACTTTCATTAACTGTATTAACAGCAGCAGCCATATCATCCATAATTCCTTTATATGCTGCTAAAGTAGCAGGATCTTTACCTTGTGCTAAATAATACATTTGGAATTTAGCAAGATTTGCAATATTAATTAATGTAGAATCAATATATGCCATAAAGTTTCTAACATTTTTATAGCGTTGAATTGACCAAACATCTGGAGTACCAATTGTCTTAGTGTAATAATAGAATATATCTTTACTACGATCAGCACTATTTGGAAGCATTACATAATCAGCTAAATCAGTAACATATTTAGCAAGTGGTAAATTATTAACTGTTAAATTTTTAGCAGTATTATTATAGAAAACTAATCTTCTTTCTTCAGCTTCTTCTTCACTGATATTAGGATCATTTTCTACAGCAGCTAAATCACCTAAACTTCCAACAGCAAAGTGAATATAGCTATTTGTAGCATTTTTGAATTCTCTTAATAAATTCCCTAAAATATTTTCAGCTTGAATTTGTTCTTGCCTATCTGAAATTGCATCAATTTTCTTTTCAATAACATTAAGTTGATTTTGAATCTTTTCTAATGTTTTTGTAGTAGCATCACGTAAATCAATTCCACATTCTTTAAGTAAATTCAATACAATACATTTACCATATGCACTAATTCCACCCTTAATGAGTTCTCCACTTTGACTAATAACACTATCGATAAAAGTATCAATAAGACTTGTTTCAGTTGGTTCTTCATATAACCTTACATTGCCTTCTTCATTGAAAATTGTTTTATCTAATGTTTCTTTTGTAGGAGTTTCAGTTTGATTATTATTTTGACAACTTGTAACTCCTAAAGTCATTGTAGCTAATAAAATAGGTAACAACATATTTCTTTTTTTCATAAATGAACCTCCCGAATATTTACATATTCATTTAATTTGTTTCTTTTATGATTTTATTATACTACATATATTTGATTTGTAAACATTTATTTTAAATATTTACAAAAATATTTTAATTGTTAACAAAATAAAAATTTAGGTAGAAAAAAACTCCTATTTCTAGGAGTTTAATTTCAATGTATGGTGCCTTCTAACGGAATCGAACCATTAACCTACTGATTACAAATCAGTTGCTCTGCCAATTGAGCTAAGAAGGCATATTTAGTGGTGGGCGCTATTAGGATCGAACTAATGACCTTTTCCGTGTGAAGGAAACGCTCTCCCGCTGAGCTAAGCACCCTTATTTGATGCGTCGCTAACATTCTAAATTGGTGGGCCTTAATGGACTTGAACCATCGACCTCACCCTTATCAGGGGTGCGCTCTAACCAACTGAGCTAAAGGCCCATAACTGAATGCTTGAATATTATATAAGAAAGTAAATTAACTTGCAAGTGTTTTTTAATCTTTTTCATATATTTTTTCAAACGGTTTTAAAGCCTTTAAAATACTATTTAATTAATCTATTAGATTCATTAAATTTTATCACAATTTAATGAATCTAACAGCAATATTTTTATAAGACTTCTTTAATGATTCCTTCATTAATAGAAATCAAATAAGTTTTGATATTATGAATATTAAATATTCTTTCTACATTTCTTTTATAGGTATCAAGTTGATCTTTATATTTATCTTCATCAATATTTTTTGTTTTATAATCGACAATTAAAGCTTCATCTTTTTTAATAATTAATAAATCGATAATTCCTTTTTGATCGTCTTCTAAATATTCATATTCTTTAAAAATTTCAGCATCTTTTAAATCTTTAAATATATCTAAATTTAAAACTCGATCAATTTTAAACCTATCTTTTTCATCTTTAATAAAAGATGTGTCTTTTAATTTAAAATCACTTAATTCTAAAAGTTTATGTAACTTAATACCTTCTTTTAAAATACCTGATTTATAAACTTCTGGATCTTCAACATTGTGACTTGCTTTAATAAATTTCTTATTCTTAAATTCAATTTCTTCAAAAGAAATATCTAAATTTGGGATTTTTGCTTCAAATCGATTAAATGGTTTTATTTCTTTATCAAAACTTAAATTATTAATCTTGATATCTTCTTTGAAATAATATTCAAAAAGAGGAGAATATTCATTAAATGTAGTAAGTTTTACAAATAATAATAAATCTTCTTCATTGAATTTTGTATTCAAAGCTTTAATCGCTTTTTCATATTTATTTAAAAAATAATTTTTATAATCTTTATCAATATTAGAAATTACAAATTCTTTTAAAAATAATTCATCACTTAATCTATTTAATATATAAAATCCAGAAATTCTTGCATTAATAAGTTTTAATAAACCTTTAGTAAATTTTCTTGTATCTTCAAGATTTGATTCATTGACCTTTGCTTCATCTCTTTTTTTAAGTTTAGAGGAACTATATTTAGTGTCACTAATTTTATCTTTAAAAGCTCCAATTGTTGTTTTTTCAATTAGGGATGTGCTTAATGATGTGAAAAAATCTTCGAAAGAAAAATCATTAATTATACGCATTAAGTTTGAATCTTTTAAACATGATTCATCCATTAAAGCATTGTAATAATTAACAAAAACTTTTAAATCACTTTCTAAAGCTGATGAATTTATTACTTTATTAATATGTTCAAATAATTCTTCATTAAATTTAATCTTAACATTAAAAGCATTTCTAAGTAGTTTTGCAAGTTCACTTTCTTGTTTTCCAAGTAAGGTAAAAGGGTTAACGAAATATAAATTTTCTTTTGCACGAGTTAATGCAACATAAATCAAACGAATATATTCACTATAATCATCTTTTTTATCTTTTTCAGTAAACATCTTTTTAAAGAATGAAGTTTTATAAGCATTTAATTTATGTTCATCAAGCAAAATACCATATTCTTTAGTAATAAAATTACTAGATGAATCTTCATGATATTTAAAATTTGAATCAACGCATGATAAATAAACAATCTTATATTCAAGACCTTTAGATGCATGGATTGTCGTTAATTCAACACTTTCTTCATTTCGTACTAAATTATTACCTTTTAATTCAATCTTATGAGCGTTAAATGATTCTAGTAACTTCCCAAAATCTTCAATAGTTTTACCACCATCTTCTAATGATTTAATCATTGTGTAAATGTATTCAATTTTATTTAAATTGTTATCAATTTCTCCTATTTCATTTAATTTAGAAAACACATTAAATTCATTGATTAATGCATTAAAAACTTCTGAAATTGATTCATTTTTATGAATTTTTACGAAATCATTCATTTTTAAATAAATTGGACTTTCTTTTAATAAATCATTTGATGTATCACTTAAAATATTAAATATTGATTCATCGTCCATTCCAAAAAGGTAACTTCTTGCGATCGAAGTAAAATCAAATCTAAGTCTTTTAGGATTTCTAATTTTTGGATCTGGATTTTTAACATCTAAATAAAAATTGATTAAGCTTTCTAAAGTAATAACAGAATTAATATCTCTTACATTTTCATTAAAAACAATATTTAAAGGAATATTATATTTTGCAAATAAATCTTTATATAATCCAAAAGTTGATTTTCTTTTACAAAGAATTGCAAAATCTCCAAAGTTGCAATCTCTAAAAATTAATTTTCCATCTTTATTTTTATCTAATACTTGGTATTTATTATTAATTTTATCTAAAATATCATTAATAATAATTAAAACTTCTTCATATGCTGTACTTCCTGTATGAAATTTAGCGTCTTTTTGAGTAATATATCCACTTAAAACATTCAATCCATAATCATTTCCTTTAATAAGTTGAGATTCATCATAAAGGTTGCTATCCATATCATAATGAAGTTTTTCATCGTCGTTAAATTCAACATCACCTTTTTCAACACTCATATTCTTTTCAAAAAAAGTATTCGAATCATCTAAAACTTTCTTTAAAGAACGATAATTAGTATTCATATCAATAACTTTGTTTTCTTTTAAATCTTCATTATATTTTAATTTTCTTTCTTTAAATAAAATAGGATTAGCGTTTCTAAATTTATAAATTGATTGTTTAATATCCCCTACTACAAATAATTTAGCTTTTTTATTAATAAAATTTAAAAATTCTTCTTGAATGTCATTAGTGTCTTGATATTCATCTACTAAACAATATTTAAATGTATTTGATATTTCTTCTTGGATATCTTTGTATTTAGGATCTGAAATTAATTTTAAAGTTATTAACGAAATATCTTGGAAAGTATAGGAAGATGATACAAACTTATATTCATCAGTTTTTACTTTTAATTCTTTATAAATATCAAGTAAGAAGTGATATACATCTTTATTTCTTAAAATTCTTGAAACTTCTTCACTTGGAGATGGATATTTTAAAAAATCTCCTTGCTTGGTTTCTAAAAAATCCATTAACTTATCATACGCAATTTGTGTGGCTGCACTCATTTTTCTATATTTATTTGTACCTCTAGTAAAAGGAGATTTTATTTCAATAATGTAATTATAAAAATTATCCCATCCGTTTTCTTTAGCATTTTTAATATTATTTAAAATATTAACTGTTGCATCAAATCCTTCTTTAGCATTATCATCAATTTCAAAATTTCCTAAGAAAAAATAATTTCCTAATTTTAAAATCTCATTATAAATATCATTTAATACCCCAACATATTTAGAAGAAATATAATCTGGTTCTAAAAATTTATCATAATTATCGAGGAATTCATTGTAATCTTTTGTAGATAACCCACTTAAAAAATTATCTAATTTTTTAATAAAATCTCTTAAATTTCGATCAGTTTTAAAGCATAAAAGTTTAAGCGTTTCTATTAAAATTGGATCTTGTGCAAGGTAACGTTTTTTTAAAATCTCATCAATAAATTCTTCTTTTTTAGCTGTGATGATTGATTCGTCAATAATTTTAAAATTAGGATTAATATTTAATCTATCTGAATACTTTTTAACTAAAAAAGATGTAAAAGAATCAAAAGTTTGAATATGAGCGCTATATAATTTATCAGCTAATTCAGGTTTTTCACCCCTTGTTCTTTTGATAATTTTTTCTTTCATTCCAAAACTTGCAGCGTCAGTAAAAGTAAGAACTAAAAGTTCATCAATATTAACGTTATCTTTAGTAATTAAATTAAAAACTTTTTCAGTTAAAACAGCAGTTTTTCCACTTCCTGCACCTGCTGAAATTAAAACATTTTTATTAATTATATTTGGATCTAAAGCTTCTGCTTGTTTTTTGTTAAATCTAACCATTAATCATCATCCTCCGTAAAAATAATATTGTTTCTAAAGCAAATTGGACGATATGCACAATTATCACAACTTGTTTTACCATTTGTCCCAGGTAATGTAATTGGATGAATATCAAAATTATGATTTCTAATCTTAACAACTATCTCTTTCATTTTATCTACACTTTTATTTATTATTTCTTCAAAATCATAATCAATTTTTTTGTCTTTTCCTTTTTTATCTTTCGTTTCAACAATATCATTTAATAAAAGAGGATAATTTGAATCACTATGATCAAATCTTCCATCAATAATCCACTTATCTAAAGTAGCTTTTTCATCATATTTATTAGTATCTGCATTTATAACATAATCATTTAAGATATGTGCTATAAAAAATCCTTTTGCTTCTTCTTGCTTTTTTTCATCAAGCGTTAAAAGATAAGAATATAAAGGAAGTTGAAGATCAATTCCAAGTTCAACCC
>CAVKAB010000033.1:0-10077 GCA_963653985.1 Bacteroidaceae bacterium | reverse complement strand
TCCTCTTCCCTACAATGAAAGATCAAAAATAGTTATATTAAAAATTCAAAAAATGAGTATTCTATGTGAATACTCATTTTTAATCTAAAAGGAGAGAAAATGAAAATTCGATATGCAAAAATAGAAGATTTGGATCAAATTTCAAAAGTTGAAAATGAATGTTTTCCTGTTTCTGAAGCATGCGATTATAAAACTTTTAAAAATAGATTAGAAAATTACAGTAATCATTTCTGGTTAATGTTTAATGATACAAAATTAATTGCATTTGTAGATGGTTTTGTTACTGATGAAAGTGATTTAACCGATGAAATGTATGAAAAAGGTGAAATGCATAATGAAAATGGTAAGTGGCAAATGATTTTTGGAGTTAATACGCTTCCAGAATATCGTAAAAATGGATATGCAGAAGAATTAATTAATAAAGCTATTGATGATGCTAAAAAGCAAGGAAGAATTGGATTAGTTTTAACTTGTAAAGAAAAACTTATTCATTATTATTCTAAATTTGGATTTAAAGACGAAGGTGTTACTACTAAATCAACTCATGGTGATGTCGAATGGCACCAAATGAGACTAATTTTTTAAAAATATATATTAAAAATTTAATGTTTTTATACAATAAATTGATATGTAAAATATCTTTACATCAATGTAAAGTACTCTTTACAAGTGTGGGCAAAACTATTGTAAAATATATTTTTCTTTTATTTTTTTATTTCTCACTTATAATTTAAGCATACAAGGAGAGAAAAGTATGGATGAAAAATTTGGTGAAAGATTAATTGTATTTAGAAATAGAAAGGGGCTATCACAAGATGAATTAAGTCAAAAACTTGGTGTTTCAAGACAATCAATTTCAAATTGGGAAAATGGTTCAAGCCAACCTTCAATAGAATTTGTAAAAAAGTTATCTGAAATTTACGAAATAACTGTTGATGATTTATTGAATTGTGATAAACCAGTTGAAGATTGCTATAAGAAAAAAGAAGAAAAAACCTTCAAAAGCGAAGAAAAGAAAGATGATAGAGGATCGCATATTAGAATTGATAAAAATGGAATTTTTATTAATGATTCAGATGATGGTGATAGTATAAAATTCGAATTTGGAGGAGATATGGAAGAAAATATCAAAGAAAAAGTTAAAACTGAAGTTATTGATAGTGTTTTTGTAGATGAAGATGCTAAAAAAAGAAAAAAAGCTCTCTATAAAAGTATTGAAAGTTCTATTAATCTCATCTTCCTTTTAGGAACATTAATTGCTTATATTATTTTAGGTTTCTTATTACCAAATGGTGAAGGATGGTCTAAATGGTGGGTTTTAATGGTATTTAGTTTAGTACCAGGTGAAATTTTTAGAACATTCGCTTTTAAAAAAGCTGAAAACTTTCCAATTTGCTTTATTGCAGCAGGTGTTTATTGTACACTTGGAGAATTTATGAATTTGTGGCATCCAACATGGATTATATTTTTAGCAATTCCTGTATACTATATTGTTGCAAGTTCGATTAAATCGATTGCAAAAAATGCTAAAAAAGCAAAAGGTATAAAATAAAGAAAAATGCGGTATTTACCGCATTTTTTACTATTTTGATTTAATAATATGATCAATAACTAGTGCGCCATCACTTGTTGCAGTTACAATTTGTCTTAATTCTTTATTTATACAATCTCCGATCGCATAAACATTTTTAATATTAGTTTCAAAATGATTATTTACAATTAAGTAACCATTTTCTTTTTCTAAATTTAATGAATTTAAGAAAGATAATTCAGGTTTACTTCCAATATAAACAAATACTCCATCTGTTGTAATTGTTGTAATTTCATCTTTATCATTTTTAATTTTGACACTTTCTAAAGAATTTTCACCATCTAATTCAATAATTGTAGAATTTTTAATATGAGTTACATTAGGTAAACTCAATAATTTACTTGTATTTTCTTTTTCTCCTCTTAAATCGTGACGAGAAATAATTACTAATTCTTTAACAATATTTGAAAGATATAATGCTTCACTGATAGCACTATTTCCACCACCATAAACAACAACTTTTTTATCTTTGTAGAAAGAACCATCACAAGTTGCACAATAAGAAACACCTCTTCCTAAATATTTAGGTTCATTGTCTAATCCTAAATTATTTTCTTTAGTACCACATGCAATAATGATTTTGTTTACTTCATATTCATTTTTTAATGTTTTTACTAAAAATAATCCATTGTTTTCTTTTATATTTTGAACTTCATCTCTAACAAAAGGGATTTTTAATTGTTTGATTTGCTTTCTAAAAGTAAGTGCTAAATCACTTCCTGATAATCCCTCAACTCCTGGATAATTTTCAAGTTCATAAATGTCTACAACCTTTCCACCTATTGCACTTTTTTCCATTAATAAAAAGTTTAAACCAGCCCTTTTAGCATAAATTGCACTTGTAACACCACTTGGGCCTGCTCCAATAATTAATATATCTAATTTTTCCATAAAACCTCACAAACATCTTTATTTTAAAGCATTTTCTAAATTTCAACAATTTTTTTGCTTCATTATCTACCAAAACCTAGAACAATAGAGATTGACGGTATTTCTTTTTAAAAAAATG
The DNA here is from genome assembly GCA_963653985.1 of Bacteroidaceae bacterium. Lineage (GTDB taxonomy): Bacteria > Bacillota_I > Bacilli_A > RFN20 > CAG-826 > Onthovivens. The sequence continues at coordinate 7,477 of CAVKAB010000033.1, read as the reverse complement.
TATGCATAATAAAGGTATAAATAAGAGAAAAAGGGTATGAATGTAGGTAAAAAAATTACAGAAGCTAGAAAAGAAAAAGGTTATTCTCAAAGAAGACTTGCAGAAAAAGTAGGTGTTACTTTTCAAACTATCTCAAAATGGGAATTAAATAAATCTATGCCAGATATTGAAAAAGTAAAGAAAATAAGCGAAATTTTAGAAAAAGATATATACTATTTTATAGAAGATTAATTTTTATAGAGGTATATATGGATTTAGAAGAAAAAAAGATTAATGGCGAAATTGTTTATAATGGAAAATTATTAGAAGTTCATAAAGATGAAATTCTTTGTCCAAACGGCAATAAAGCTTATAGAGAATATATTGAAAAAATACCAGCCGCTGCAGTTATTGCAAAAGTTGATGGAAAATTTATTTTTGAAAAACAATTTAGATATCCATTTCATGATGTTTTAATTGAAATTCCTGCAGGTAAATGTGATGAAGGAGAAGATCCAATCAATACTGCTAAAAGAGAACTTGAAGAAGAAACGGGTTTTTTAGCAAAAAATATTAAATTTTTAGGGAAATGTTTACCAAGTGTTGCGTATACTAGTGAAGTAATACATCTTTTTTATGCAAGTGATTTAGAAAAAACTCACACTCATTTAGATGAAAATGAATTTGTTGAAGTATTTTATTTAACTGAAGATGAAGTTATTGAAAAAATTAAAAATGGTGAAATTAGTGACGCTAAAACAGTTCAAGCTTTTGCACTTTATTTATTAAATAAGGAATCTTTATAATGGGTATTATTTTTACTAAAAGTAAGAAAGAAAAAGTAATAATTAAACTTTATAATTCTTTTTATGAAAAAGAAAATTTAATTCATGATTATAAATTTAATAATGATGTTGCTGATGCAATTATTGTTACTAAAAAAGGAATATTTCTTTTTAAAATATTCCTTAATAAATCAGAATTAACTAAATTTAGTTTAAAAGATCCATTATGGGTGGTAGATTCTAATTTATCAATTGAAAATCCAATTAAAATATTGAATTCTATTAAAGATCATATATTAGAAATTCTAAATGAATCATCTTTACCTGTTTTTGTTTGTCCTATTTTTAATAAATTAGATAATGATAGTGAAGATTTGATATTTAATATTAAAGGATTTAGAAATTATATCGATAAATTACCTCAAATTTTAAATAATGATGATATTAATGAATTTACCAAAATCATTAAGGAAGATAGCGAAAAATAATATTATTTTTTCTTAAAATTTAAATACATTGCTTTAAATTCATTTAATGAAAAATCGATTGGACAAGGATATAAAGGTACACTTTCTTTATATGCATGAAGTGCAAGTTCATCTAAATCATCAATTATTTTAGAAGGAAGTATATCTTCAATTTCTAATTCTTTTAATAAATTTTCAATGTAATTAACGAATTTTAAAGCAGCTTCTTTATCTTTTTTAGAGTCAGTTAAATTCAATAAAATGGCAAGATTTGTCATTTTTTTATTAGCTTTTTTATCAAAAAGATATATTTTTAGACAATATGGAAGAATAATTGCATTTGTTTTTCCATGTTCTAAATTATATTTTCCACTTAAAGCATGACTTAATGCGTGGACATTACCTACAAATTTAGAATTAAAAGATTGCCCTGCTAAATATGAAGCATATAATAAATTCTTTTTAGATTCTATATCATCGTTTTTATAAGCGTTTAATAAATTTTCATGGATAATTTTTATTGATTCTAATGCAATATCTTCATATTTTTTGAATTTTGGAGCATTCAAATATGCTTCTAATGCATGAGTTAAAGCGTCCATTGAAGTTGATGCTATTAAATGTTTTGGTAAGGTATCAATAAATTCCCCACCTAAATAGGTATATTTTGGGGTAATTTTATTAGAATCGATTGCAAATTTATCATTTTTAATTGTAACAACACTAACCATTGTAGTTTCACTACCTGTTCCACAGGTAGATGGAATTGCTATAAAAAATGGAATATTTTTTCTAACTTTAAATAAACCCTTATAATGCTTTAAATCTTTTTTATTAGATACTACAATTCCTAAAGCTTTAGTAAGGTCAATTACACTTCCTCCTCCAATTGCAAGCAAGGAATCTCCTTTAAATTCTTCATATTTTTTCTTTGATTCTAAAATTATTTCTTTAGTAGGATTAATGATTCCAGGACTATAAACTTCATAAACTATATTATTTTTATCAAAAATATTAGTAATTTTTAATAAATATTCGGGATTGTTGAATCTTTTTGATGTAATAATAAATACTCTTTTTGAGTTATTTTCAACATATTTATTTGATACATCTTCTAAAGATTGTAAAACTTTTGAATGTTTAAAAACTAAAAAATGAGATACAAAACATAAACTATACTGATAAATTCGATGGAAAAATTTCTTAAATTTGTTTTCTTTAAATATTAAGAAATGTTCTTTATTTGATTTTACTAAGATTATTCCATTAATTTCGTTAAAATTAGATAAGTATTTAATTTTAATTTTAGATCCATTAATTAAATAAAGTTCAATCGATTCATCAATTGGATTTGAAAATGAATAAAAAATATAATCATATTTAACATGTTTTTTATTGTTAATAATTAATTCATCATCTTTTAAAGTTAAATGATTTTTAGGGATTGAAATAAAAATTATTAACTTTATTAATAAAAATAATGATAAAAATGAAATTATTATTAATAAAATAAGATTTAATACATTAAATGAGTTAATTAATGTATAACTATCTACAATTATAAAAATAATTGTAAGTAAAAAAGTAGGTATAAAAAGTAATAAATTTTTATTTGATTTTTTAACATTTATATTCATATTTTATATTTTATCAAAAAATATGAATATTATGCTTTAAATTTTTACTTGAATTTACTTAATTACACGTTTTGGATACTTTCTAGAGTGACTTAATTACACGTTTTAGTATGTTTTTAAGACCACTTAATTACACGTTTTATAATTTTTTTAAAAATTTTTAAAAAAACATTTTTTTAAAGATGCATTAAATTACTATATTACTTTTTTTTTGAATTATTTTTAATATAATAATATCCATGAAGAAAAAAAGATTTTTAACTATATTATTTAGTGTGCTACTTTTAACAAGTTGCAATGTATATACTCCTCCACATTATGATTTAGATGATGATACAACATATTCTACTTTTGATGAATATCGATTAGATAATTTAAATAATATGTATTCTCAAGATGAAGATGTATATGCTGTTTATTTATATAAAGAAGATTGTACTGAATGTAATACTTTAAAAAATAGTATTTTAGGATATTTAAGTGATTATCAAAAAGAATCACGTCATTTTAAGTTATATATTTATAATACTATTAGACTTTTAGATGAAAATATTAACTATTTAAAAAAAGATCTTAATTATAACGACGCTAAAAAATACATGATTGATGATAACACAACTACTAAAGTTGAAGATACAATTATTAATGTAGTACCTTCTCTATATGTTATTAAATACAATACTTTAATCGATTATTATGAATCAATTAATACAGTTCAATTCTTATTTGAAACTGAATTTGATAGCAGAAGTTATTCTATTTTTGATGATCATTATCTTAATTCTTTAGATGATTTTTACACTTTAAGTGATAAAGATTATATTATTTATCTTTATTTTACTGAATGTCCTTGGTGTTTTAAAATTAGAGGGACAATTTATGATTATTTATTAAGTGAACATCCTACTAATTTGTATGTTTTTAATATGAAATTATCATCTAGTGAAGAAGGTCAAGAAAATAGATCTAAATTTAAAACATATGGATCAATTAATTTAAGTGATTTTAAAATTGAAGTTCAAAATATGATTGATAATGAAGTTTCTACTTTAAGTGAAACTGTTTTTAGATATGTCCCTTCTCTTTATGTAGTTAAAGATAATAAAATTAGTGATTATATCTATGATAGTGAATCCGTTAAAAGTTATCTTAATTCTTTAAAATAATTTCTTCTTTTACAACTTCTAGTTCAAATTTTAAAGGATCTTTAGGTTTTAAAGTATCAAGTAAGTAGTTGATTGCTTTATCATTTACTAAAATACTTGTTGGATCAGATGGATCAAGTACATTAAAAATATGATTATATTTGTTATCTTTAATGTTGATATATAAATGATGAATATTTTTACGTTTTAAATCATTATTTAAGATATCTGATTGATTAGTGAATGCTTTATCTCCTAAACTTGTGATAATAACTGATGTTGGGAAAGCATAATTAAAATAAATAGAAATATCATTTAAAAAAGATAATTTATCTTTATCATTTTTATATAATAGTTTCCTCATTGAAATATCCGTGCCTTTTTTAAATAACACATTAACGCTATCTTTAAAATGATTAATGTAAGAAACAGGATGAGTTAAAAGTAATCCTTTAAAATTAACTATTTCATATTTAAATTCATTTAATAATTTAGGATTAGAATAAATTAAATTTAAATAGATAATGAGGGATGCTCCACTGCTATCCCCACTTAAAAATATTTTATTTTTATCAACACTTAATTCTTTATTATTAATAATTTCATGGATTAAAAAGTTAATTTCATCTAATTGATCTTTAATTGTTAAATCTTTTGATGATGAAAATTCTAAAGATACTACATTAAAATCTTTAGTAAAATAAGAATTAAATAATTGATTAGTGTTGCTATGTCCTGCAATAAATCCACCTCCATGAACATTAATCATTAAAGGAAGATTAGATTTATAATTATTTTTAAAATATAAAATATAATTTAATGATCTATTTTTAAAAGATACTTCATATTTTTTAGTAATAATATTTTTAGGGAGTTCTTGTTTGGATACTTTTTCAATATCGTTTTTATCTATTTTTTCCCATGCTTTTAAATAAATAAGTGATAATAAATTTTTACTCATAAGAAATATTATAATTTTTCTTTAAAACTAAATAAATATTATTTAAAATAATAAAATGGAAATTAGAGAAAAAGAGCAATATTTATTTCATAAAAAATGTTTATTAGTACTTTTATATCTTTATTATATTAATGGGATTAGTTATAAAGATATAAATTTAAGATCTTTTGGATTCCATTTTGATCCAAAATGTGATTTTAAAGTAATTGTTACTAGTAAAAAAGAGCATATTCATAAATATATCGTTCATATTTATCCTTCAATGAATAAAGTTAATTTAGAAGCTTTAGATTTAATGGGAAATGTTAACTTTGTAAAAGTTAAATCATTAAAATATGATGATTTTTATGATCCAGAAAGTTCTTTAAATGTATATTTAGATGATTCTAATTTTATCGCGAAAGGATTTATTGAAGGTAAAAGAATTGATTTTACTTTAAATAACGATAAAAAATCTAAAGATGGAAATGATTTACTTTATGTTTTAAATAGAGAAAGCGTGAATAATTCAGATGATTTCTTTATTTTATTTTTACTAAAATTATACGCTTATAGATTAAATATGGATTTAGTTATAGGTGCAGGAATCAATGTAGATTATGGAGTTAAAGATTGGAAACATTTAGTAGATGCGCTTAACTCAACATTCTATGGGAATAATACTTCTAGAATTGATGAAATTAAACATTATGTAGGAAGTGAGTTATTCGTTAATGGTAAAGTATTAAAAACTAGTGGATTTGATACTTATAAAGAATTAAATAATGAAATTTATTTAGTTAATTTTAATGATTCAAATAAAAAAGATTTTACTACTACCGAAACTAGTTTATATGCACTTGTAGAATTTTTAGAAAATCATAAAGACACTAGCGTTATTACTTATAATTACGATACTAATTTAGAGTATTTATTACGTAAAAAAGGGATAATTTACAATACAATTTATGATGATAATGCTTTTATGAGTAAGGATAGTGGAATTAATATTTACCATGTTCATGGACTTTTACCATATGATAAATATAATGAATCTAGATATATTGATTCTTTAATATTTAATGAATCTGATTATTATTATCTTTATAATAATCCATATTCTTGGAATATTTCTAAACAATTACATGATTTTACATTTAATTTATGTGTATTTGTAGGGATTTCATTAACAGATCCTAATATGAAAAGATTACTTGAAGTAGCGAGTAATAAATTAAAATTTAATTTTATTTTTATGAAAAAAGAAAAAGGTTTCAATCAAGAAACCTTTAAAGATGTTACAAATTATTTTTTCACTTATGATTTAATCACTATTTGGGTTGATGATTATAGCGAGATTAATAATTGGTTAAAGAATATTTAATAAGAAAAATTCTTAATAAAATCTCTATATGATTTGATTCACATAGAGATTTTTTATTACTTTAATTTAAAATCGACATGATTTGATGCGTTATTTTGTTCTACTATAATTTCGCTTTTATCGTTATAGATTGTAGAATCACTAGTAGAAACTTCTTGAATATTTAATAAATATTCATTAAAGTTTTGTTTCTTTTTAGTAACAAGCATCATTGTTAAAGAAATTAAAAGAGGGATTCCAAAAGTAAAGAAAGAAAGAATAAATTCTAAAAAGTAAGAAATTAAAAATTTTACTAAATATTCTTTAATCGATAAGTTATATAAATTTTTATTCACAAATCCAATATGATAAATTAACATTCCAATTGTTTTTCTTCCTTTTTTAAAAATAAATGGAGGGATAAATAATACAATTAAAGATCCAAGAAAGATAGAAATAGGAATATTAACGTAGAAAGTTAAATCATTTAAATATTTAATTCCTTCATAATATTCTTTAATTTCAGTAGATAAATATCCATTTGAATTAGTATCGATATATACTACATAAACATTATCAATATATGAAGAAATTGGGATATTAGCACTTTTATTTTTAACAATTTCATTATTTTCTTTAATAAAATAAGGTAAATCATTATATTTTAAAGAATCACTTAATAAAAATTCTTCGTAATTTGAATGTACTTTGTTATAACTTTCTTCGTTATAATCTTTTAAATAAATAAAGAATTTATCTAAAGAATTTAGTAAATAAGTTTCTTTTTGAGAATCACTCATTTTATTATCCTTATAAATATAAGTAGATACATTCATAATTGTATTATCACTTTTAACGTATAATCCTGAATTAAGTCTTATTTCATCTAAATTAGTTTTAGTGGATTGATATTTAGGGATAGTACTATAAATTTGATTTATACTTAAAAAACATAACATTGAAATTAAAAGAGTTAATAATCCATCAACAATTCTAGAGAATAATCTTCTAGATAAACTTGCTTGAGTGTATGATATTTCTATTTTATTCGACATAACCTTTACCTTTATATATTTCTTCTAATGATTCAAATGTAATTACAATTGAATTTGTAGATAATTCTTTTAATGATCTATTAAATTTATTAAATAATAAAATAAA
>CAVKAB010000032.1:0-10258 GCA_963653985.1 Bacteroidaceae bacterium | reverse complement strand
CTTTGTAATCTTTTTGAATTACATATGTTTGAATAGGTAATCTTTCTTTTGGAGGTGTTGTAATCGTTGAAACACTTTTAAGTCCAATTAAAGATGATTGCAAAGTTCTTGGGATTGGAGTTGCTGATAAAGTTAAAATATCAATTTCTGGTTTTTCAAGATGGATCTTTTCTTTTTGTTCAACTCCAAATCTTTGTTCCTCATCAATAATTAAAAGTCCTAAATCTTTAAACTTATTATTTTTGTTTAAAACTTTATGAGTACCAATTAAAAAATGTATCTTTCCATTTAATAAATCTTCTTGAATTTTTTTAACTTCTTTAGGCGTTTGATTACGTGTTAAAAGTTTTATATTGACGTCAAAATCCTTAAATCTAGAAAGTGCTAATTCATAATGCTGCTTAGCAAGCAAAGTGGTTGGAGCAAGTAAAGCAACTTGTTTTCCATTTTCAATTGCTTTAAAAGCAGCACGGAATGCAACTTCAGTTTTTCCAAATCCAACATCTCCACATAAAAGTCGATCCATTGGAACGCCACTTTCCATTTCTTCTTTAATTTCTTTAATAGCAGTTTCTTGATCATGAGTTAAAGTATGAGGGAATTTTTCCTCAAACATTTTCATTAATTCATCATCTGGAGCGTATTTATAACCAGGTAAAGATGATTTTTCTTGATATAAAGTGAATAATTTATCTGCTAATAAATTAACTTTTTCTTTAACTTTCTTTTTAGTTTTATTCCATTGATCACTATGGAGAGAAGAAAGTTGAGGAGCTTTACCTTCTCTTCCTAAATATTTTCTTACTAAAGTAAAATTGTATAAAGGAACCATTAAACGGTCATTGTTTTTATATTCAATAGATAAATAATCTTCACATTTATTTCCAATAGTTAATTGTTCAATTCCTAAGAATTTTCCAATTCCATATTTTTCATGAACTACATAATCACCTTTTTCTAAATCTTCATAACTTCCTAAAATTCTTCCTTCTTTAAATTTAGAAAAATATGCAGATACTCTTTTCTTTTTATTAAAAAGGATTGAAGAATCAATAACTGCAATTCCTTTATTTCTATCTTCAAAAGAGAATGAATATTCATCAAGTAAAACACTAATATTAGAATTAATATCGTCTTTTATTGATTTAATTACTTCATATCTTCTATCAAAATAATCAAGATTTGCTTTTATCTCAATCAATTCCTCATTATTTTTAACAACAAAAATAATATGCTTAAATTCATTTAAATATAATCCAATTAAATCATGTAATTCTACCTTTGAATCTTTTCGAATTAAAGGATAAGTTAAAGGAATAACACTAGGGTTATTTTCTAAACTTAAAGGATCAATATAATCAATTGATTTAGATTTATCAATTAATGGAGTTTCTTTAAATAATTTTAAATCTTTTAATCCTCTTCCTGAATCAAATAAATCATTAATAAATTCATTTGATTCATTCATTAAACTAACTTTTGATTCAATAAATTCTTTTTCATTAATAATAATTTCATTAAAAGAAGTAAGATATGATAATAAATTAATATTATTTTGTTTTAATAATCCATAATATTTATATAATTTAACGTTATAAATATTATTCATTAAATCATATTTAACACTTTCTATTTCTTCTTTTAAATATTCTTTTAAATCATCTCTAATAAGCTTACTATCTTCTTCATATTTAATATTTAAAATATCTTCAATATTTTTCTTTTCAACTTCATTAAATAGTAAAGTAGTAGCAGGCATAATCTTTACTTTATCTATATTATTAATACTTCTTTGACTTGCAATATCAAAAAATCTAATAGATTCAATCTCATCATCAAAAAACTCTATTCTAATAGGGTATTCATAATTAATAGAAAAAATATCAATAATATCTCCTCTTACCGCAAATTCTAAAGATTGATCTACCTTACTTACTTTAGAATATCCAAGATCAATAAGTTTATTGATTAATTCTTTATAATTATATTCTTTATTTTTTTCTAAATAGAAAGTTGCATTAATAAATTCTTCTTTTGAAGGATAAAATCTATAAAAAGAAGAAGGTGTAATAATAAATATCTTATGTTTTGCATCAATCATTGAATTAAGTGCGTATATTCTATTTGCAAGGATTTCTTTAGAAGAAGAAATATATTCTACCCTAATCATTTCATTTTCTAAAAATAAAATAATATCATCTTCATTAATTAAATTTCTTAAAGCATCATATATTTTATTCGCTTTATAGTTATTATTTACTAAAATAACTAAATTTTCATCACTTTCTAAATAATGTTTATACGCTAAAAAGAAGCCTCCAATAATTTCGTCTACCTTATAAAAATTATTTCTAGAAGCTTTTGAGTTATCAAAATATTTTAATTCTTCTTTTAAAAGATTAATACTTTTACCCCCTTAATTAATGATTATAAGTACTCATTGCTTTATTTAAAGATTCCTTAATCATTAATTTAACTGCGTCACTTGCATCTTTTATTGATTTTTCAATTAAATCTTTCTCTTCACCTTTATATTTTCCAAGTACAAAATCAATAACATTATATTCAGGTTTTCCTATTCCTATTTTAATATGGAGATATTTTTCACTCCCTAAATGTTCAGTAATTGATTTAATTCCATTATGTCCTGCACTTTTTCCACCCATTTTAATTTTTAAATGTCCAGGCATTATATCCATTTCATCATGAATAACAACAATATCTTCTAAATCAATCTTAAAATAATCTGCAATTTCTTTAACTGCAATCCCACTATTATTCATGTATGTTTGAGGTTTAACTAAAATTAAATCTTCATCCATATATTTCATTCTTTTATATAATGAATGAAATCCACTTTTATCAATTGATTCTCCTAAAGAATCTGCTAATAAATCTACTGTATCAAATCCAACATTATGGCGTGTATGTTCATATTCTTTACCATAATTTCCAAGTCCAACTATTAATTTCATGAGATATATTCTACTATTTTTTATACTCAAAATATATAATCATTTACTTATTCACAAGGTAATTTATCATCATTATCTTTAAAATGTATTTTTTCAGTTCCTGCTTCAATTGCAGTTTTATAATACCAACATTTATGGTTAATAAAATCTAATGTTTCTTGTAATTCTTTCATCTCTTTTTCAACCACTTTTTTTCTTTCTAAAAACATATTATAACGTTCATTTAAAGATGCATCACCCATTTGAATCCATTTAGAAAATTCTTTAATTTCTTTAATAGACATTCCAGATTTTTTTAAACATTCAATAACTTTTAGCATTGCAATATCATTATCTGAAAAGACACGATATCCAGATTCTTTTCTTCCCATAAAAGGTAATAATCCTTGTTTATCATAATATCTTAATGTAGTTGTTGTAACATTCATAATTTCTGCTGCTTCTTTTATAGTATATTGCATATTTTTTCCTCCAAAAATTTAATATTGACCTTAACCTTAACTTTAATGTTATAAATATCAATATAAAAAATCAATATTTTTTTAAAAGAAGGAGATTAAAGATGAATATATCTAAAGTTATTGTTATAACAGGTGCATCAAGTGGAATTGGAGAAGCTACTGCACGTTTACTTGCAAAAGAAGGTCATAAAATTGTACTTGGTGCAAGGACACAAGAAAAACTAAAAAAGATAGTTTATGAAATCAAAAGTGAAGGTGGAGAAGCAACATACCATACAATGGATGTTCAAAACATTAAAGAACATGAAGAATTAGCAAAAATTGCAATCGAAAAATATGGAAGGATTGATGTTTGGATTAATAACGCTGGTATCATGCCATTATCATTTTTAGTAGAAGATAAAGTTGAAGATTGGAATAGATGCATTGATACAAATTTAAAAGGTGTTCTTTATGGAATTCATGCATGTTTAAAAATTATGCGAGAACAAAAAAGTGGTCATATTATCAATATTGGTTCACTCTCATCTCATCAAACTGGACTAACATGTGCAATCTATGCTGCAACTAAATATGGAGTAAGAGCAATAAGTGAAACACTTAGACAAGAAGAAGCAAACGCTAAATCAAATATTAGAGTTACAATGCTAGCACCAGGAATGATTGCAACTGATTTACCACAATCATTAACAACAAAAGAAGGAAGAGATAATATGCAAAAAATTTATGATTTCCTTGCAATTAGTCCTGAAAGTGTTGCAAAAAGTATTTCTTTTGCGATAAATGCGCCAAGTGATGTATCAATTAACGAAATAATAATTCGTCCAACAAGTCAAGAATTATAAAGGAGTAAAAAAGTGAAAAAATCATATTTATTTTTATTAATAATTTCATCATTATTAATGACAGGTTGTAGTAATAATGCAACTACACCAACAAATCCACCAACATCAGATAATAATTCAGATCAAAAAGAAGATCCAACACCCGAGCCAGAGCCAAGTCCTGAACCAACACCAGAACCAAATCCTGATCCAGAACCTGAACTAGAACCAGAGCCTACACCTACACCAGAGCCAAGTCCAAATCCTGAACCAACACCAGAACCAGAACCAACACCAGAGCCAGAACCTGAAAATCCATCATTACCTGAAGAAAAATTAAATATGAAAAATATTAATTTATCAACGGTACCTAGTAGTTATTATAGTAGTGCTTCACAAAGAGGAAATTTAACAACATTTTCGTATCAAACTAAAAACTATACTGGAAATAATTCTACAATTACACATAATGCAACTATTTATCTTCCATATAACTACAATCAAAATGATGAAAATACAAAATATAACATTTTATATCTTCAACATGGAGCATATGGAAATGAAAGAACATGGATGTATGAATATGGTAATAATTTCAAAAATTTAATAGATAATATGATAGAAAATAAAGATATTCCACCATTAATTATTGTTATGCCTTATCTTTCTTCTGGAAGTGATTGGTATGCAAGTACTGTTCAAGTTCAATATTCAAAAGAAATTAAAGATGATTTAATGCCAGCAGTAGAAAGTTATTATCATACTTATGCTGAAAATACAACTGAAGAAGGATTTGAAAAATCGAGATCACATCGTGCATTTGGAGGTTTTAGTGCTGGAGGAACAACTACATGGCATACATTCTTAGAAGGAATTAATAGATTTGAATTATTTCTACCAATGAGTGGTGCCGTTACTCTTGGAGGTAATTCAAGTGCTGGAACAAGTGATGCAAAATATGTTGAAAATATAATGAAAGAAAATAATTATCAAGATTTAGAATATTATGTATTCGCTGCAACTGGTACAAATGATCTTGCTTATAATGGACTAAGTTCTTTTATTGATTATTTAAAAACTTTAACAGATTATTTTACATATTCTGATAAAGGATTTGAAAATGGTAATTTAATGTATTATACAGTTAATGGAAATAGGCATGATTATCAATATACTTATGAATATGTTTTTAATGGATTAAGATCATTATTTTCATGGTATAAATAGCTAAAAAATACATAAATGTTACTATTGAATTATTAACAATTTTTGTCAATAAAAAATATTTTAGAAATATTAAAAAATCTATTTGACAAATTAGTCAGTTACTCATAAAATTATTTCAATTTCTAGGAGGAAATTAATATATGCCAAGAACAAAAGAAGCAAATGAATTAGTTAAAAATAGAAAGAGACAATTAATCTTAGATACAGCTTTAAGATTATTCTGTTTAAATGGATATGATAACGTTACTATGGATCAAATCGCAAAAGAATCAAAAATATCTCATGGTTTAATTTATCATTATTTTAAAGATAAAACAGATGTTTTAGGACATTTAACAGAAATCGGAAAATCTAGATTAAATGAATCTTTAATTGATGAACCATCAAAAGATTTAAAAGGAAAGGATTATTTTGAAAATATGACTAACTTTATCTTTGATTGTTGTAAAAAAGGTGAAGAATATGTCTATTATATGTATTTATTCTTAACTTTTAGATTCTCAATCAAAGAATATCAAGAATATTCTCACTTAAAATTCTTCCAAAAATTTGAAGATGAATTCAAATACGCTCAAGAAAAAGGTGAATTTGAAGAAGGTAATCCAAAAGAATTTATTACTTGTTATTTTATTCTTCTTCAATCAATCGTTCATGAATTAATGGTAAATAAAAATAAACTTGAAATTCCATCAACTGAAGTAATCATGAACTTAATGTATAAGAAAAAATAGGATTAAAAAATAGATGAAATTAACATTAAAAACAATGCTAGAAAAGTGGTATCTTTTACTTCTAGCATTTATCGCAATTATTTCCCAAGTTTATTTCCAATTATTACTTCCAAATTTCATGGGAAATATTCAAAAAATTATTACTTATAAAGTAAATACACCAGCATCTCCAGTATCAATTGAAAACCCTTTAACTCATCAAATTTTCGTAATTGCTGAAGCTTTAGGAAATGATGGGGTAGTTAGTGCTATTTTAGGACAAGGTGGTTGGATGATACTTTGTTGTTGTGTCATTTTAGCATGCGCTTTTGTTCAATTTTATAGCGCTAGTGCTTTAGGTGCTCATGTTGGTAAAAGATTAAGAGAAAAAATGTATCAAAAAGTTAATGAATTAAGCTTATCTCAATACAACGCTTTTGGTACTGCAACTTTAATCACAAGAACAACAAACGATATTGAACAAGTTAAAAACGTTACAGTCTTTGGAACTCGTATTATTATTATGTCTCCAGCATATATCGTTATTGCATTAATTAATGCTTTAGCTTTAGCAGATCCTGCTCCAAGATTAACTCTTGTTTTAGCTATTTGTTTACCACTTGTAGTTTTAATTCTTTTGATTTTATTTTACTTTGCATCTCCAATGTTTAAGAAAATTCAAAAACAAACTGATGATATTACAGTTGTTTTAAGAGAAAACTTAACAGGTATTAGAGTTGTTAGAGCATACAATCAACAAGAAGAAGAAAATAAAAAATTCGATAAAGAAAATACAGGAATGAAAAATATTAATATCAAAGTTGGAAGAATGATGAGTGTTGCAAACCCTGTAATTTCTATTATTTTTAACCTTTGTTATATTGGAATCTATGGATTTGGATTCTTCTTATTAACTCAAGTTAAAGTCCCAATTACTCAATTTGAAGTATCAATTCTTTCTCAAATTACTTCAATTTCAATGGTTGCTCAATATTCAATGCAAATCATGCAATCATTCATTATGCTTGGAATGATTTTAATCATGCTTCCTCAAGCAAGTGTTAGTGCTAAACGTATTAAAGAAGTTTTAGAAATTGATACATCAAAAGATGAAGTTAAGTCTAAAGAAGAAGCAATTAATGCTTTAACACATAGAAAAAATAACTTCTTACATGAATATAAAGAAAATTATAAAAATGAACATAATGGAGAAAAATTATCTATTTCTTTATTAAAAGATAAATATTCAAAATTATCTAAAGAAGAAATGGAAAAAGATCCACAATACCCTTACTTTAATGAATATATTCAAAAAGAAAATGAATTTAATTCAATTATTGAACAAGTTCAAAGTGCAGATAGTAAAGAATATGTTAAATTAATTGGTAAAATCTTTGATAACACTAAAGAAAAAGGTGTTATTGAATTTAAAAATGTTTATTTCCAATATCCAGATAGTAATGTTCCTACTATTAAAGATATTTCTTTTAAAACAAAACCTGGAACAACCACTGCAATCATTGGTTCAACTGGAAGTGGAAAATCTTCATTAATCAATTTAATTCCTCGATTCTACGCTCCAACTAGTGGAGAAATCTTACTCGATGGAGTAGATATTAGTAAAATTCCTGAAAAAGTTGTTAGAGATCATATTGGATTTGTCCCTCAAACTGCTGTTTTATTCTCAGGAACAATCGAAGAAAATATTAAATTTGGTAAAGAAGATGCAACTAGTGATGATGTTAATGAAGCATTAAGAGTTGCTCAAGCTGAACATTTCGTTTCAAAATTACCTGAAGGAATAAATAGTCAAGTTTCTCAAGGTGGTAAAAACTTCTCTGGTGGTCAAAAACAAAGACTTGCTATTGCTAGATCTTTAATTAAAAAACCAGAAATTTATGTATTTGATGATTCTTTTAGTGCTTTAGATTTTAAAACTGACGCTAAATTAAGAGCAGAACTTAAAACTTATACTAAAGGTTCTTCAATTATTATTGTTGCTCAAAGAGTTTCATCAATTTTAGATGCTGATAACATTATTGTTTTAGATGAAGGAAACTGTGTTGCGCAAGGAACACATGCTGAACTTTTAAAAACATGTCCTGTCTATCAAAATATTGTTAAATCACAACTTGATCCAGATGAAGTTGAAAAAACAATTAAAATGAATCAAGAATCTTTAAAAGGAGGTAATTTATAATGCCACCAATGAGAGGAGGAAGAATGCATTCCAAACCTAAAGATTTTAAAGGTACTGCAAAAAGAATGATTAAAGATTTTAAAGGGGATTTACCTTTAATTTCTGTAGTTATTATTCTTGCAATCGCTAGTGCATTCTTAAGTGTTTATACACCATACATATTTAATGATTTAATTTCTACTTCAACTATTCAAACTATGTTTGAAATGACAGGTTTTGATGCTCAAGGAAATGTTATTTTAACAATTAATTGGTCAATTTTCTTTGAAAAATTTGGACTTGTCCTTGCACTTTATGTTGTTGCTGCCTTACTTTCATGGTTAAGTGAATTCGTAGCAGTTTCAATCAGTGCAAAATACGCATATAGAATGCGTAGAAGAGTATTAGAAAAGATTGATAAATTACCACTTTCTTACTTCGATAGAGTTCCATATGGAGATACTTTATCAGTAGGTACTAATGATGTTGATAATATCTCAAGAAATTTACAATCTATCATTACTCAAGTATTTTCAGGTTTAACCTTATTCTTAGGTGCAATTGTTATGATGTTTGTTCTTGATTATAGAATTGCATTTGTTGCTCTTGCATCATTACCTTTATCATTTATTTTTGTTATTTTAATTTCTAAATTCTCTGGAAAACAATTCAAAAATTACCGTAAAGATTTAGGTATTTTAAATGGTAAGATTGAAGAAACATATTCTGGATATAAAATTATTAAATTATTTAATAAAGAAGATGATTTTATTAAAGAATTCAATGAAACTAATGAAAAAATGAAGAAAAGTGACTTAACTTCACAATTCTTATCAGGTTTAGTATTCCCACTTACATTCTTTGTTAACAACTTATGTTATGTTGGAATCGCTGTTGTTGGTGGAATTGTTGCAGAAGCTAATGTTATGATTACATTCTTCACATACTTAAATTTATTCACTCGTCCAATTCAACAAATTGGTCAAATCTTCTCTGTTATCCAATCAATTATTGCTAGTGGAGAAAGAATTTATGAATTATTAGATGAAAAAGAAGAAATCCCTGATAGTATTAACGCATTATCTAATGAAGATGAAATTCAAGGTCAATTTGATTTTGAAAATGTTGATTTCTCTTATTCTCCAGATAAACCTTTAATTGAAGGTATGAATTTACATGTTAATAAAGGTGATACTATTGCAATTGTTGGTCCAACAGGTGCTGGTAAAACTACTTTAGTTAACTTAATTATGAGATTCTATGAAATTAATGGTGGAGAACTTAAATTAGATGGAATTTCTACAAAAGACTATAAACGTAGTACTTTAAGAGGAAGTATTGGTATGGTTTTACAAGATACTTGGTTATTTAGAGGTACTATTAAAGAAAATCTTCTTTATGGAGATAATAATGCTACCGATGAAGAAATCCAAAAAGCTTGTAAAGAAGCACATTGTGATCACTTTATTGAAACTTTACCTGGTGGATATAATTTCATGTTAAATGAAGATGGAAATAATATTTCTCAAGGTCAAAGACAACTTTTAACTATTGCACGTGCAATTATTTCTAAACCAAAAATCTTAATTTTAGACGAAGCAACATCTTCAGTTGATACAAGAACTGAACAAGCAATTCAAGATGCTTTAGATTCAATTATGAAAGATAGAACATCATTCGTTATTGCACACCGTTTATCTACAATTAAGAATGCTAAAACAATTATAGTCATGAAAAAAGGACATATTATTGAAACAGGAAATCATGAAGAATTACTTAAAAAGAATGGTTTCTACGCTGAACTTTACAATTCTCAATTCTCTGGATTTAATCCAATGGAAAAGAGTAATGATGTTTTAGAAAGTTAATAAGAATTTAAAAA
>CAVKAB010000031.1:0-10592 GCA_963653985.1 Bacteroidaceae bacterium | reverse complement strand
ACACAAAACGAAATCGTAAAATGTAAAAAATAACACAAAGCGAAGATTTTATTAAAAATTTATTAGATTTTACCAAAATTAAAAGTTAGAATTTAATTTTGTTTCGATTTCTATTTTTAATTAATTTCACTAACACTATCTTCTATTTCTTTATTATTTTCTTTAATAAATACACCTTTTTTATAATAAATAATATAAATTACAGTTAAAAATATTGCACATACTGTCCATGATATAGGTTCTGCAATACATTCTCCAATAAATCCAAGATTTGGAACCCAAATTAAACCTGCTAAAACTTTAAATAATAATTCAAATAAACTAGAAATAAACGGGACAACTTTTCTATTTAAAGATTGTAATGAATTACGAATTATTACTAAAACTCCTTCAAATAAATAAAAAGGAATAGTAATTTTAACATACATTACAGCATTAGACACAATTACTTCATCAGTAGAATTTGAAATTAATTTGCAAAGTGGTTCTTCAAGTAAATACATAAAAAGAATGAGTAAGCACCATAAAAAACATATAAAACATGATTTAATGATTCCTTCATTAGCTCTTTTTATATTTTTAGCACCATAATTTTGGGATACAAAAACACTACAAGCAGTCGCTAAAGATGATGCAACTTGAAGTAGCATTTCAACAATTCTTCTTCCTGTTGTTCTTCCACTAATGATTTGACTTCCAAGTTTATTAACTGCACTAGACATTACAATTCCACCAATTGTAAAAACACTATTCATAAGTCCCATTGAAAGACCAGTAGATAAAATATCAGAATACACTTTCTTATTATATTTAAAATCTTTTTTATTTACTCTTAATAAAGGATAAGTTTTATAAATGTAAGTAATTAATACTAAAACACTAATAACTTGGGAAAGAGTTGTAGCAATCGCAAGTCCTCCTAAACCAATTTTAAAAACTGCAACAAATAAAAGATCTCCTAAAATATTAAGAACACAACATAAAATAAGAATATAGATAGATACTCTTGAATTTCCTAAAGCTCTAATAACTCCACTTAAAGTATTAAACATCATCATTGCAAGAATTCCAATTCCAGTAATTATGTAATAACTTTTACTCATTTCATAAATATCACTTGGAACATTAAGCATAGAAAATACTAAATCAGTAGTAAATAAAACAATTAAAGTAACTGCTAACCCTAGAATAACATTAATTACTAAAATACTTGCAATTGATTTTTTAATTCCTTCATTATCTTTCTTGCCAAAGTATCGAGAAATAATAATTGAGGCACCACTTCCCATTCCAGTTGTAAAACTTACAATTAAAGAATTAATACTACTTGTAGATCCAATCGCTCCAACTGCTAAATCATTAATAAAATGAGATGCAATAATTGTATCTACAAAATTATATAAAAGTTGAAATATATTCCCTATTAATAAAGGAAGTGCAAACAAAATAATAACTTTATATACATTTCCTTTAGTCATATCAGTTGTAGCATTCATTTTTAACCCTCAAAAATAACTTAAATATTTTATATTAATTATTTCTATTTTTAAATTGATTTACTTATATAATTCTTCTAAATCAATAAGTTCAACATCATCTCTTCTTTTACATTCAAACCCTGATTTTGAAATAAATACATATTTATAGCATTCTAATTTTGTTTTTTTAACTTGTTCTATTTCTTTTTCAATCATTGAATCATTAATAGATATATTTCTAAATTTTGCTTCATAAAAAATATATCCTTTTAAATCAAATGATACTACATCAAATTCTCCATTTAATTTTTCCTTAGGATTATCGTAATAGTATTTTCCAATTTTTTCTAAAATAGGATCAAACATGCCTTCTTTATTTTTTCTAATTAAATATTCTTTACAAATTGTTTCAAATACATGAGGAACATATTGTTCTTCAAAATCTTTTTTTATATATTTATCAAAAAATACGTTAGAATCCATAATTTTCATTTGGGATAAATATTTAAAAATATATCGATAATAAAATAAAGAAAGGTTATCACAAATATAGTAACTAGACTTTTTATTATTTTCATTGGTGTTAATTGGATTTAATTTAGTTACTACATTCATTCTAATTAGTTTATCCAATACATCTACAAGAGTTGGTCCACTAGAAACATGTGATTGAGATAAGATATCACTATATTTAGAAAAGCCTTTTGAAAGTGCTAAAAACACTTCATTTGCATTAACAATTTTAGAAATCTCTGAACTTAAATACATCAAAACTTCATTTTCAAGTCTAGCACCATCTGATGCAATCAAATCTATGATATTTTGATACACACTCTTTTTTGAATCAATTAATCGATTGTAATATGGAATCCCTCCAAATACTGAATAAAGTTTCACCTTATCTTCACTTGAAAAAGAAGAATAAAATAAAGAAGAATCATAATAATCCATAGGTTTTAAATCGATTGTTAAATCAATTCTTCCATATAAAGGATTAGAAGAAAGTAATAAAGATTTCATGACATCTACATATGATCCAAGGATTATAAAAGATACATTAGAAATATCTTTATAATTATCAATTAAAGATTGAAGAATACTATCAATTCCTTGAATAGTTTTCTTTAAATAAGGATATTCATCAAGAATTAAAATAACTTTCCTTTCTTTTCCAAGTTCAAAAATATATTTTAAAATAGATTCAAAATCAGTAAATTCAAATTTAGGTTGTTTTAAAGCTTCACTTAGAAGTTCGCTTAATCCATTAGTATTGCTTTTTTCAGATACTTCTTTGCATTCATAATAAAGTTTCAAGCAATCATAATCTTTTAAAATATGTTTAACAAGTTCACTTTTTCCTACTCTTCTTCTTCCAAAAATTAAAGTAGTATTTAATTCGTTTGAATCAATTGCTTTTCTTAATTTATTTAATTCACTCTTTCTTCCTATAAATTCCATTTAATTCGACTCCAACCGACTCGGTTTTGTTCGAGTTAATTATAACATCTTTGATTTATATAGTAAATTCTTTTTACTCGATTTCAACCGAGTCGGTTATAATCGAATAAATAATACTTTAATTAAGAAACTTCTGCAACCACTCTGCAAGGGAGACCAGTCACTCCTTCATAACTCATTGGATATGTATTAATAATTAAATTTTCTTTATTTATTACTTTATCTAAATTACACAAATTTTCAACGATAAATGCTCCATTATTTGCAAAATATTGATCTGTTAACGTATGTTCTTTTCCTCTTCTAACTCCAGCAAAATCAATTCCTACAATAGAAACTTCCTTTTTTATTAATAAATCTAATAATTTCTTTGATAATTCTGGATAATTTAAAAAATATTCCTTACTTCCATATTCAACTTCATTTATAAAACCAGTATAAAATCCAACAAACATATCTTTATTTATTTTATTAATATCAATATCTTTTATTTCAATTTCTCTATCTTTTACTTTACTACAATCAAAAACAATTCCTTTTCTTGATGTATATTCTAATGGAAATTCTTTATCCATTACATCAAAATAGGTACCAATATGACCAACCAAAGTCTTTTTTTCATTTCCTTGAGCATCTTTTACCATTTTAGGTGTAATTTTTAAAGTAAGATCAATCTTCATTTTTATCTCCTCCTAATGTTTCAATTTGTGTTTCTAAATATTCATTATATTTTTTTATAAATTCTTCTAATTCTTTTAATACTGTTGAATCGCATTTATTTAAGAATTTTTTATCTCTCTTTAACCATAATTTATGTCTTTTTTCATGTTCATCATAAATAAATTGACCATTTTCAGTTAATTTAAAATAGACTTTTTGTTTATTATTATCTTTTTGATATGGTTCAATCAAGCCTTCTTCAATAAGTTTTTTAGTAATTTTACTTATTGCGCCTTTTGTAACATTCATTGAATTTGCAATAGATGTTACAGTTGGTTCTTTTAAATCTCCAATAGCTTTAATTGTATGGACTTCCGAATATTTGTACCCATGTAACTTTTCATTTTCTGTTAATTTAGAAAGAATCTCTTGTTTTTCCATATATTTAGCTAATAAATTTAATAAATCATCATTCATAATCTTGTTTCCTTGTAAACAAGTATATTATATAACTTGTTTCTTTGTCAACAAGTTTATTAATAAAATTAAGTAAACAAAAAATCCTATAGTAATTAATCATTAAAAGATAAACGATTAATCTATAGGATTTTTTAAAGGGGATTACACTCTATTTTGAGGAATTAATAAATGAATTAATATCTACTTTAGAAGTATCTATAGTAGATATTTGTTTTCTTAACTTTAATACATAAGAAGGTGATACTGAAAGTTCATCAACTCCTAATGCACAAAAGAAAGGAACAAGTTTTTCATCACGAGCAAGTTCGCCACATATACCAACTGGAATATTAGCTTTATGAGCATTTTCAACAGTTAATTTAATGAGTCTTAATATTGCTTTATGATGAGGATTAAAAGTTTTATCAAGTAATGGATTTACTCGATCAATTGCAAGAGTATATTGTGATAAGTCATTAGTACCAATTGAGAAGAAATCGACATGTTGAGCTAAAACATCACTCATTATTGCAGCAGCTGGAGTTTCAATCATAATACCAATTTTCATATTAGGGTTAAATTTTTCTCCTCTTGAAATGAGATTATTTTTAGCAAGTGTGCACATTTCTTTAACAAATTCTACTTCACTTAAAGAAATAATCATTGGAATCATAATAGCTAAATTACCAAATGCTGATGCTCTATAAAGTGCAGTTAATTGATCTAAAAACATTGCAGGTCTATCTTTACAGATTCTAATTGATCTATATCCTAAAGCAGGATTTTCTTCTTCAGGTAAATCAAAATAATCAATCTTTTTATCTGCGCCAATATCTAAAGTTCTAATAATAACTTCTTTATCCTTCATTGCTTCTACTACTTTTTTATAATGGATAAATTGTTCTTCTTCAGTAGGATAAGTTTTACTATCTAAATAGATAAATTCTGATCTAAAAAGTCCAACTCCTTCAGCGTCATTTTTAATAACATTTTCTACTTCCATACTTGAAGCAATATTAGAATAAATTTTTATCTTTTTATCATCACTAGTTTTAGTAACTTTACCTCTTAATAATGATAATTCTTTTAAATCTTCCAAATATTCTTCTTTAATTTTTGAATATTTAGTAATGTCTTTACTATTAGGATCAATGATTAATTTCCCTTTTATTCCATCTACAATTGCAAATTTATTATTTAAAGAAGCATCTACTTTTAATTCATCAATTGCACAAATTGAAGGAATTTCAAGCATTCTTGTTAAAATAGATACATGAGAATTAATGCTTCCTTTTACTAATACAAGTCCAATTAATAAATTCTTATCTAATTTCATGAGTTCACTTGAAGGTAAATCATCACAAATTAGAATTGAAGGTTCTTTTAATAAATTAAATTCTTCTTTTTGAGTTAAAATATCAACGATTTTTTTACCTACTTCTAAAACATCTTTTGCTCTTTCTTTCATGTATGAATCTTCCATTACTTCAAACATTGAAGAAAGTGTTTCACTTGCTTTTAAAGTAGCTTTTTCTGCATTTAAAGAAGATGCAATATTTTCTTTTACTTGGTCTTCAAAATCTAAATCTTCCGCCATTAATTTATGGGTTAAAAATAATTGAGCTTCATTTTCACCTAATTTAATTAAGGTATCTTGATATAATTTTTCAAAACTTAATATTGCTTTACTTCTAGCTTCTTTAAATCTTTCAAATTCTTTTTCTTCACCTTCGAATTCATTATTAATTTCTTTTTTAATATCTTGATATACTACAAGTTTTCCTAAAGCGTATCCATCAAAGATACGTTTTGATGCGAATTCTTTCATAATTATAAGTTCTTTTCAAAAACTTCTTGGAGATTTTTAATTGCTAAATCTTCATCACTACCTTCTGCTTCAATAATTACTTCCTCATTTGATTTAACACATAATCCCATAACACCAAAGATACGTTTTAAATCTGCTTTCTTTCCTTTATTTGTAATAGAAATATTAGAAGTATATTTTTTAGCTTCTGCAACTACAATTCCAGCAGGTCTTGCGTGGATTCCTTCTTTATCTTTAATAACATAAGTAAATGATTTCATAATTATTTTCTCCTTCTAAATCTAATACCTTTCCATTTTCCAAGTTCTGGATCTTCAACATCTTTCTTTAATAAACTTAGCATTAATGCAGTAATAACTGAACCAATTAAGATAGCAAGTAAATACCAATACCAATTACCAACAACTGCAATAACGAATACTCCACCATGAGGAGCCATTAAAGTACAATTCCAAACTACACTTAAAAGTCCTGCAACTGCTGCTCCAACTACTGATGATGAAATAACTCTTAATGGATCTTTTGCAGCATATGGAATAGCGCCTTCAGTAATGAATCCTAAACCCATAATATAGTTTACCATTGCTTCTTTCCTCTCATTTTTTGTCCATTTTTGTGGGAATAATGTAGCACTTAAAGCAATACCGATTGGAGGAACCATACCACCAATCATAACTGAAGCCATCATTTGATAGCAATATGCTTGATAACTTGCATCAGTTGATGCTGCAGCTTGAGTTAATAATGCAGTACCAAATACATAAGCTGCTTTATTAATAGGACCACCCATATCAATTGCCATCATTGCAGCAAGTAATGCACCTAAAACAATTGTTAATTGATGTTCACCTAACCAATTTAATCCTTTTGTAATACCAATATTAATATAAGTAAATGGAGTATTAAGTAAGAACATAGAGAGTCCAATTAATGCAATACCAAATAATGGATAAATTAACATTGGTTTAATTCCTTCTAATGATTTAGGGAATTTTGAACAACATTTTTCAAGCAATTTAACAAGATAACCAGCGATAAAACCAGCAGCTAAAGCACCTAAGAATCCAGCTGTAGATCCTGTATCATTTCCTGAAATTTGAACTTCAATAGAAAATGATGAAACAGTTGCAAGGTATCCTCCAACAAATCCTACTGCAAGGCCTGGACGACCTGCAATTGAATGCGCAATGAATGCTGCAAGGATTGGAAGCATAAAGTTAAATGCGTATCCACCAACTGTTTTTAAAAACCAAGAAACAGGAGTACCTGTACCAAAGTTACTATCAGTTGGAACACCAGCAAATGTATCAATCATAAATGCTAAAGCAATTAAGATACCTCCACCAATAACGAATGGTAACATATGAGAAACACCATTCATTAAGTGTTTATAAATTTTATGCCAAACAGTTTCTTTTTCTGTATTTGATGATTTCTTTTCTTCCTTACTATCTGAATGATAAACAAGACATTCATCACTTAAAGCTTTTTTAATTAAACTTTCTGGCTCATGAATTCCTTTACTAACTGTTGTAATTACAACTTTTTTACCATCAAATCTTGCCATTTCAACACTAACATCTGCAGCAACAACAACACCTTTAGCGTGTTTGATTTCTTCATCAGTTAATAAATTCTTAATTCCACCTGATCCATTAGTTTCTACTTTACAACTAAATCCTAATTCTTCTGCTTTTTTCTTTAATGATTCTTCTGCCATATAAGTATGAGCAATACCATTAGGGCATCCTGTAACACAAAGAATTTCTGGATATTCTACCTTTTTATCTTCTTCTTTTACTTCTTCTTCAATTCTTTCTTTTTCAGCATCATCAATAACTTTTAAGAATTCTTCACTAGTTTTAGCGTTAATTAAATTATTTTTAAAGTTTTCATCCATTAAAAGATTGGATAATCTTGCTAAAACTTCTAAGTGGACATTATCTTCACTATTTGGAGCAGCAATTAAGAATAATAAATTAACCTTTTCTCCATCAAGTGAATCATAATCTACTCCATCATGTAATACCATTGCAGCTAATTGAGGATGAATAACTACATCTGATTTACAATGTGGAATAGCAATTCCTTCACCAATTCCAGTTGTTGATTCTTCTTCACGATGGTAGACACCTTTTTTATAAGTTTCAACATCTTTAATGGCACCACTTTTCGATATCAAATTTACTGCTTTTTCAATTACATCACTTTTACTTATTGCAGTAGCATTAATATCAATTGTTTCAGTTGATAATAAATCTGTGATCTTCATAACTAACCTCCTTCCTTTATATATCAATTAAAATAATTATTAATCTATTAAAGTTTTTTCAAGTTCATTAACTTTATCTAAAGTTGCTAAATTTTCTGAGAATGCTGAGGCACTACCTGTTGCAATTCCTCTTTTAAATGCTTTATGGATATCATGACTTCTAAAATATTCATCAATGAATCCTGCAACAAGAGAATCTCCTGCTCCAACTGTATTAATTACTTTTCCTTTTGGAGATCTAATAATCTTATGGTTTCCATTACCTTCTACAAGTAATGCACCATCTCCTCCTAAAGAAACAATAACGTTTTTAGCACCCAATTCAATTAATCGATATGCAGTTTTTGCTAATTCTTCATCATCTTTAATAGAAACATTAAATAATTCTTCTAATTCTTCTTTATTTGGTTTAACAAGTAAAGGATGATATCTTAAGGTTTTAAGTAATGTATCTTTTGTAGTATCTACAATTAAAGTAACATGGTTATTCTTAATTCTTTCTAATATTCTTTCGTATGTATCACTTGGTAAGGTATTAGGAATTGCTCCTGAAATAACAAGTACATCGTCACTAGTAAGTTTAGTTAATTTATTAATTAATTCTTCAATATTTTCATCACTTACTTTAGGACCTTGTCCATTAATAGCAGTTTCTACCATTCCTTTAATCTTAACATTAATTCTAGTATTACCTTCTAAATGTACAAAATCACTATCAATATTATGGAGTTTCATCTCATCTTCGATGTATTTTCCAATGAATCCTCCAGTAAATCCTAAAACTACTGATTTAGTACCTAAATTAGAAAGTACAATTGAAACATTGATTCCTTTTCCTCCAGGTAACATTGTTTCTTTTTTAGTTCTATTAATCTCACCTACTTCTAATTTATCTAAATCTACAATGTAATCAAGTGCGGGAGAAAAAGTAACTGTATAAATCATTAATTATTAACCTCCATAACATTCTCTTTTTTATATTCTTCATTATTAACTTTATCAGTTATTAATGTTGCTTCTTCAAATTTTGCAAATCTTACTCCTTGTTCAAATCCTATTTTTGAAGAATCTGCTAAAACATATGCTTTTAAGCTTTGGTTAAGAGCAGTTTTTTTAATAACTGCTTCTTCATAATCTGGAGTAGTAAATCCTTGTTTTAAAGAAATTGCATTAGTTCCAAAAAAACCTGTATCAAATGTAAATCTTTTAATTGTTTCAATTGGGAATGATCCTACAAATGCATCAGTATTAAGTTTAATCTCTCCCCCTGTTACATAGACTTTATAATCTCTTTTCTTTAACTTTTGAGCAATAGTCATTGAGTTTGTAACAAAGATACAGTTTTTAGAATTAATATAATCACATAAACATGATGTTGTAGTACCAGCATCTATATAAATTAAAGAGTTATCTTTAATTAATTTAGATGCAAATCTTGCAATATCTTCTTTTTCTTTTTTATTTAAGGATTCTTTTTGGTTCATGCTTAATTCAAATAAACTAGATTCATTAGTTTTAATTGATTTAGCACCTCCATGAAGTCTTATTATTTTACCTTCCTTTTCAAGATATACTAAATCCCCTCTTATTGTTGATTCGCTTGATAAAGTTTGTTCCATAAGTTCATGCAATGAAACATATTCTTTTTCTTCAACAAGTTCTAGAATCTTCTCTAATCTTAAATTTTTAAGCATATTATCTTCCTCGTTAATATTATTATAAAAGCGCTTACATTTTAAATCAACAAAAATCATTAAATTTCGTTAAAAAACATTATTAAACATTTAAGAAAATTAAAATATACGATAAATATCGTATAAAATTTGATAATAAAAAAAGTCTAAAAATTATTTTTTAAAAATTTAGACTATTTTTAGATAAAATTTAACTCTATTTCTTATAATCACACTTCTCACATTGAATCATTGAGTTAGTGCTATCTTCTTTATAAAATATCCCACTCCATTTACAAATACTTTGTAAAATTGGGACTACTGATTTTCCTTTTTCAGTTAATGAATATTCTACTCGAGGAGGGATTTCATCATATGATTTTCTTTTAACTAAGTTATTGTTAATTAAATCTTTAAGAGTATCTGCTAAAACAGCATCAGTAATATTTCCCATTTCTTTACGTAATTCACTGTATCTTAATTTCTCTTTAGCATTTAAAACACAAATAATTCTAGAATTCCATTTTCCTCCAAATATTTCAAGTCCATATTCTAAAGGACATCTAATATCTTTATCTAACTTCTTTTGGTACATATAATATAATTACTCCATTAATTGATTAGATTATAAAGTATTACTATTAAACAGACAATTAACTATTAAATTTAATAGTAACTAATAAATTTCTTTATATCTTAAATTTAGCAAGTTTCTAAATTATACTTTAGTCAAGTTCAAAAGAACTAAGCTTATGGAGGTAAAA
>CAVKAB010000030.1:0-10800 GCA_963653985.1 Bacteroidaceae bacterium | reverse complement strand
GAATGCCAAGTGCTGTTGGATATCAACCTACTCTTGCTACTGAAATGGGACAACTTCAAGAAAGAATTACATCAACAAAAGATGGTTCTATTACTTCAATTCAAGCAGTTTATGTTCCTGCAGATGACTTAACCGATCCAGCACCTGCTACAACATTTAATCACCTTGATGCAAAAACAGTTCTCGATAGAAACACTGCTTCTTTAGGCATTTATCCTGCTGTTGATCCACTTGAATCATCTAGTAATGTTTTAGATCCACAAGTTATTGGCGAAGAACATTATCAAGTTGCACGTGGTGTTCAAATGATTTTACAAAGATATAAAGAATTACAAGATATTATTGCAATTTTAGGTATTGATGAACTTGGTGAAGATGATAAAATTATCGTTGCTCGTGCACGTAGAATTAGAAATTTCTTATCTCAACCTTTCTCTGTTGCAGAAACATTTACAGGTTTAAAAGGAAGATATGTTCCAATTAAAGAAACAATTAGATCTTTTAAAGCTATTTTAAGTGGAAAATACGATTCTTATCCAGAAAGTTGCTTCTTATATTGTGGAACAATTGAAGATGTAGAAGAAAAATTTAAGGAATTACAACATGAATAGTTTTTTCTTTTCAATTACTAGTAATGATGGAAAACAATTTGAGAGTGAAGTAGAAGAAGTTTATTTCACTTCTATTAAAAAAGGTGATCGTGCTATTTTAAAAGGTAGTGAAGATTTAGGTTGCTTAATTGGAATTTCAAAATTATTCTATAAAAAAGATGGTATTATCAAATACATTTCTACTAGTGGTGGAATTATGAGTTTTCATGATAATAAAGCAATTTTTTTAGTTGAAACTTTTGAACTTGAACATGAACTTGACAAAGAAAGAATTTTAAATTCTAAGAAAAAAGCCGAAGAAGTTTTAAAAAATAGCTTAAAAAGTCAAAAAGAAATCGAGGAAGCTGAATTTAGCCTTAAAAAAGCAATTAACAGATTATCAATTTTGAAGTAGAATATTAATTATATTAAGAGGTGATTTTATGAAGAATTTTGTTTTTATTTCTCCACATTTTCCTGACAATTATTGGAAATTTTGTTTTGCTTTAAAAAATAGAGGATTTAGAGTTTTAGGCGTTTGTGATGCACCATATAATGAATTAAAGGATGAATGTAAATATTCATTAGATGAATATTATTGTTGTCCTTTTATGGATCATTTTGAAAATGAAGTTAGAGCTTTAGATTATTATCAAAATAAATATGGTCATATTGATTATATTGAATCAAATAATGAATATTGGCTAGAAAAAGATGCGCATTTAAGAGATTTATTTGGTGTAACAACATCATTTAGTCAAAATGAAATTGCATTTTTAATGAAAAAATCAAATCAAAAGAAATTCTACGAAGAAGCTGGATTAAAACCTGCAAGATATAAAGTTAGTAAAAATCCCGAGGAATTAAAAGAATTTGCTAATTTAGTTGGGTATCCAGTTTTTGCTAAACCAAATGTTGGTGTTGGCGCTCATGGTACTAAAAAAATTCATAATGAAGATGAATTAGTTTCTTTTGCAAATTCAATTCCTGAAAATGAAGAATATATTTTTGAAGAATTCATTCCTGGTAAAACAGTTTCTTTTGATGGAATTAGTAATTCAAATTGTGATATAATTTTTTGCACTTCTCATTATTTTGATGAAGATTGTGCAAGTGTTATAAAAACTCATAATGATACAATGTATTTCTGCTATCCAAAATGTCCTGAAGATTTAGAGGAAATTGGAAAGAAATGCATTAAAGCTTTCAATGTTAGAAAGAGATTTGTTCATTTTGAATTTTTTAGATTAACAGAAGATCATCCATATTTTGGTAAAAAAGGAACTATTGTACCTCTTGAAGCTAACTTTAGACCTGCTGGAGGATATACACCTGATTTAATTAATTTTGCTAATTCAGTTAACGTTTATGAAATTTATGCTGATATGATTGCATATGATGAAAATAGACAAAAAATGGATTATGAAAAATTCTATGCATGTTCAAGTGCTAGAAGATATGGAAAAAATTATGTTCACACTTTAGATGAAATTTTATCTAAATATCATAATAATGTTTGTTATTATGGTGAATTCCCTTATGCTTTACGTGATGATATGGGCGACTCTTTTGTTTGTGCTAAATTCAAAACTGAAGAAGAATTACGCGAATTCGATGAGTTTGTTAGAAAAAAGGTAGAATAATATGGGAGCAGAATTAGATAAAAAGTTTATTGGATTAGAATTTTCTGAAGAAGAGTTTCCTTGCTTAATTGAGATTTCTAAAGGAAGTAAAAATAAATATGAAATCGATAAAAAAACCGGTTTATTAAGACTTGATAGAGTTTTATATACATCAACTCACTATCCACAAAATTATGGGTATATTCCTCTTACTTTAGCAGATGATGGTGATGCACTTGATTGTTTACTTGTAAGTAGTGAACCAATGTTACCACTTTCATTCACATATGCTAAGCCTATTGGGGTTGTTAGAATGATTGATAGTAATGAAAGAGATTACAAAATCTTAGCAGTTCCAACAAGAGATCCATTCTTTAATGGTTATAATGATGTTAATGAAATTCCTCATCATATTTTAGATGAAATTTCACACTTCTTTACAGTTTATAAATCTCTTGAAAATAAAGATACTTTTATTAAAAGTATAGAAGGTAGAGAATTCGCTATGCAAGTTATAAGAGATTGTAAAAAAGCATACGAAGAGGAAGAAGAAAATAAGAACAAGTAAAATAAATGACTTTCAAATTTCTGAAAGTCATTTTTTTATATCTATAATGATAATGAATTAGTAGTGATTCTATTTCTTTTTTCTTTAGCGATATCTAAATAAATTTTTTCGTTTCTTTTGAAATAATAAGACATTGCCCAGTAGTAGAATAAAATATCTTGGAAATACACAAAGATTTCTACTCTTTTCTTTTTTAAACTGTTATATTTATATCCAAAATATTTTTTTAAAAATAAATCTTTTTGTTCTTCATTGAGATTATTTTCGCTAATAAATGATGCTAAATCAAAATTAGGATTGTTTAATCCTGCCATTTCCCAATCAATAAAGAAACAACAATTGAATTTGAATAATAAGTTACCTCTAACTAAATCATTATGACATAAGCAAAGTTCATCTTTTGAAAAGATTTTAGTAACTTCTTTAATTACTCTTTTTTCATATGCATCATTAATATAGTATTTTTCTGGAATATTCTTTTTATATTCTTCTAAACGAATGAACATTTTATATCCGTATGGTACTTTTTTATTAGATGTATGAAGTTTTTTTAAAGCTTTTGCAACATAAATAATTTCTTCATCATTTAAAATTTTATACATATGTGTATTGTGAAGATATTTAGTTAATTTAACTCCACTTGTTGTATCTAAAAATAGAAGTTTCTCACTTATTTTTAAATCTTCAATAACAGTATATGTAGTTTTTTCTGCTCCATAATCCATTAAAGCTTCTGTATTTTCTTTTGGAATTCTTAAAACATAGGCATTATTGATTAAATAATTTAAATTTGTAATGCCTTCAGGGATAAATTCACAGCTTCTAATTTCCTTAGAAGTTATTTCTTTAAAAATTTTTTTAGGATCATTTAGCATAGTAATAATATTATACAAAATATTTAAAATATTTTATAATACTAAATATGTTAAATATTATACTTTATAGACCTGAAAAACCTTCCAATGTTGGAAATATTATAAGAACTTGTGCATCAACAGATACTAAATTAATTATTATTGGACCATTATCTTTTTCTTTTACGGATAAAGATTTAAAAAGAGCAGGTATGGATTATATTAATATGTCTTCTATTAAAATTTATGAAAATATCGATGAATTTTATAAAGATTTTAAAGATAAAAAAATATATTATGTAACAAGATACAGTAAGAATATTTATTCAAGCAATGATTATTCAAAAGTAGATGAAGAGATCTCATTTATGTTTGGAAGAGAATCTACTGGCATTCCTCATGATATTTTAAAAGATAATTATGATTTTACAATTCGTATTCCAATGGTAATGAGTGCAAGAAGTTTAAATTTATCTAATTGTGTTGCGTTAGTTTTATACGAAGCATTAAGACAGCAAAAATTCTTCAATTTATCTACTTATGAAGCAATTAAAGGAGAAGATTTTTTGTTTAACGAAGGAAACGATTAGCGTTATTTACTAAATCTTTAACTTCATCTCTACACTTATTTATATGATAACTTTCATATTTTAAGCAGTTACAAAGCCCTAAAGTTGGGGCTTTTTTAACATCTTTAACTTTAGAAACTAAAACATCTATTGATTCTTTTTTGGATAAATAGAGAACAGTTTCTAAACAAATTTGTAATAATTCATCTGTTAAATTATCGCTAAATAAAATAACATGACTTCCATGATAATTTAAAATATGGAAATAATAATTATCCTTTTTAGCAAGTTTAAATGTTAATTCATTATTTTGAAGATTGTTTTTTCCAAATCCAATTTTAATTCCGTTGTATTCAAAATAATATGGATGAATAGCTTTTATTTCTTTAACTTTAATATTTTTATTTACTTTAATAATCTTTTTAGAATCTAATTCTTTGATTAATTCTAAATAATCATCTTCATTTAAAAATTCTTTGGTTTCTAAAATAGAAGTAATGTAATTACTTTCTTCAATTGCTTCTTTTAAAAAATCTTCATTAACTTTTAATGTTGCTTTAGCTTTCTTATAAACTTTATATAAATATTGAAGATTATCGTTTTTAGAATAATTTTCTTTTAAAGGAATTTTTTTATCTTCATATAAGAAATATTTTTGACCTTTTTCAATTTCTTCCATTATTGTTAAATAATAATCAGCATAATCTTTATATTTTAAATTATTTAAAGCTTTTTCTTTATCTTCGTTTAATCCTTTAATTTTATTATCTAAAGATTTTTTCTTTCTTTTTAGTTGATTAATTAACGAATTATATTTTTCTTTTAAATGTTTTTCATTCAATGAGCTAATATATAAATTAATTTTTTCATTTTCTTTATTAATATCAATATCTTTTAATACAAAATTATTCGATAAAGGAATGTAAATTGTATTTGGAATAATTGGATGATTAGTTTCTAAAGAATGGTATTTAAACGCTAAAACAATTTTATTATCTTCAAGTAAGATTAAATTTGGATTACCTTTAAAAAGTTCAATCAATAAATGATAATGTTTTTTCTCATAAGTATCAGTAGTTTTAATAAAGTACAAATCTACTATTGAATCATTATTGAATAGATTTGCTTCTTCAAACATTCCTTGAATTAATTTTGATTTTAAAGAATTTAAAAATAACGAATTAAAAGAATCTTTAGATTTAAAATTAATTGAATCAATGAAAGGGTTTTGAGTATTTAATGAAATAAATAATGATTCATTTTTATTTTTAGAAAAAGTAAATAAAAAATCAAAAGATGTAATTTCTTGAATCTTATTTAAGTATGTTTTTTTGTATAAAGTATTTAATTTATTAATTTTTTCGTTTAAAAAGTCTAATTTATTCATAGAAAATATTATAAAAGTTTTACTACTTGTTTTAAAGTTATGAATATAATTTAATTTTTAAAAATAATCGTTCTTTTCTTGATTTACCTTCCATATTTAAAAAGATGAATTTACCTTTTGATTTAACACTTATTCGATCATTCTCTTTAACTTCATAGGAAGTAGAAGTGATTAAATTTCCATTTATGAATACAAATTCATTTTTAATCAATTCTTGAGAATCATTTCTAGAAATTTTAAATACTTCTTTAATGATGGAATCTAGTCTTAAAGACGCTACATTAATGATTATTTCTTTAAAATTTAAAGTAAGATTATAATCATTTATATTTAATATAGTAATATTAATTGAAGTATGCTTAATAGAATCTAGCGAACTAGAGACTTCATCAGTAATTTTAGAATCAAGATATACAAAATAATTATTATCTTTGATGATAATATCTCCAAACATATTACGAGAATAGTTTAAACTCATTAAGCTTCCTAAAACATCGCGGTGTGTTAAAGATTCACTAAATTTTAAATTTTTAGGAGTTATTTTTAATAAAGAAATTTCTGAATTTTTCTTTATGTCTTCTTGATTAAAAGAATAGAATTTAGGGATAAAATAAATTTTTTTACGATCTGATTCAATATTTCCTCCATAAAGAAAAATATCTAATTCGTTTTTTAATGATTTTAATTCATTAATTTTTGATAACGCAAAATTTTGTTCACTTAAAGATAAAAATTTAGTAGATACTAAATAATTATTCTTTAAAGATTCTTCCATTAAATCATTTATTCTAGATTCAATAACTTCTTTTAGTTCCATTTTAAAATTATAAAATAATCTAACTTGATAAAAAATAAAAAAATATTTGTGTAAGTGCTTTCATTTAATTGAGTTTCAAATTTTATTTTATTATAATTTAAAAATGGTAAGAGGTTTATTGATTATAATTTCTGGTCCTAGTGGAGTTGGCAAAGGAACAGTAAGACAATTTTTAATGCAAGATGAAAAACTTAATTTACATTATAGTATTTCATGCACTACTAGAAAGCCAAGAAATGGAGAAGTTGAAGGAAAAGATTACTTTTTCTTATCAAGAGAACAATTTAAAGAAGATATCGAAAATAATATGTTTTTAGAGTATGCTGAATTTTGTGGCAATTTTTATGGTACTCCAAAAAGATTCGTTGATAAATTAAGAGATGAAGGTAAAAATGTTATTTTAGAAATTGATACAACAGGTGCGAGAAAATTGATTCCTCAAATGAATCATCAAAATGAAATTGCAATTTTTATTGAACCACCATCTTTTGAAGAACTTGAAAATAGAATTAGAGGAAGAAAAACTGAATCTGAAGAAGTCATTTTAGAAAGACTTGAAAAAGCTAAATTTGAATTAACATTAGCAAAGGAATACGATTTCCAAGTTGTAAACGATACTCCTGAAAATTGCGCAAACAGAATTATTGAAATAATTAAAGAGCGTATTATATAATGATTTATTTACTTAGTGTTTTTATAGAACATGAATTAAATTCTTTAAACACTGATTTTTTATATCTTTCAAATAAAAAAGTTGAAGTTGGATCTAGAGTTTTTGTTAATTTTCATAATCAAAAGCTTATTGGATTTACTTTAAAAGTAGAAGAAAAAGAATCATTTAATCAAAGCGATTATTCTTTTAATGTTAAAGAAATTATTGAAATTATTGATGAAAAACCAATATTAAATAAAAAAAGCATTGAGCTTGCTCAAGAAATTTCTAAGTATTATTTCTATCCATTAATTGGGGTATTAAATACATTTCTTCCACCATCTTTAAAACCTAAATCATCATCATTAAATAAACCAAAAATCGCATACAATAAATATTATTTTTTAAATGATAAAAAATATAATCCTATTAATAATAATGAGTCTAAAATTTTAGATAAATTTTTAAATTCCGATTTAATTTTAGAATCAAAACTATCTAAAAGTAAAACTTTAGAAAAATTAATTGAAAAAGGTGTAATTACTTGTAAAATTGAAGAAAAATATCGTTTTCAATTTGAAAAGAAATTTGAATATGAAAATAATATTATTTTAAGTGGTGCTCAATTTAAATGTTATGAGAAAATTAAAAATACATCGAAAAAAGTATCTTTACTTAAAGGAGTTACTGGAAGTGGTAAAACAGAAATCTATTTAAAATTAATGGAAGATACTTTAAAAAATAATAAAACTTGTATTTTACTTGTTCCTGAAGTTGCATTAACAACCTTAATGATTTCTAGAGTTTTATCATATTTTAATGAAGAAATAGCGGTGTTACATTCTTCTTTAAAAGATTCTGAAAGATATGATGAATTTAGAAAGATAAGTGAAAATAAAATTAGAATTGTAATAGGAACTAGAAGTGCTATTTTTGCCCCTATTGATAATCTTGGTTTAATTATTATTGATGAGGAACATGATTCTAGTTATAAACAAGATGATAATTTGACGTATAATGCAAAAGATATAGCTCTACTTAGATTAAAATTCGAAAATAATTTAAAGATTGTTTTAGGGAGTGCAACTCCTTCAATTGATACATTGTATAAAGCAGAAAAAGGATTATATGAATTAGTAACTTTAGATAATAAATATTTTAATAACTATAAAACTGAAATTATTAAAATTGATTTAAAGAATCCTGAAGAATTTGATAAATCTAATATCTTTTCGAATACTTTAATAGAAGAATTAAACAATATTATTAAAAATAATAAACAAGCGATGCTTTTAATAAATGCAAGGGGATATTCTAAATTTACATATTGTAAAAATTGTGGATTTGTTTATAAATGTCCTACCTGTAATTTACCTTTAATTTACCATAAAAACGATAATAAATTACATTGTCATAAATGCGATTTCAAAATTGAATTTAAAAATAAATGTCCAAAATGCGGAAGTGATGAGATTTTTAATTTCGGATATGGAATTGAAAAAGTAGAAGAAGAGTTTAAAAAGATCTTTCCAAATATTAAATATTTAGTATTAAATAGTGATGCTACTCCAACCTTAAAAGAAATTGAAAGTGTTTTATTAAAATTTAATAATAAAGAATCAAATATTTTAATTGGCACCCAAATTATTTCAAAAGGACACGATTTTAAAGATTGTGATTTTGTAGGAATTATTAATATAGATAATTTATTAAATTTACCTACTTATAAAGCAAATGAAGAAACGTTTGATTTGATTTTACAAACAATTGGAAGAACTGGAAGAAAAAATAAAGGCAAAGCATTAATTCAAACATCATTTCCAAACAATAAGATTATTAATTATGCTTTAAATAATGATTATAATTCTTTTTATGAATTTGAATTAGAAAGAAGAAAAAAATATAAATATCCACCTTTTAATAATTTTGTAGGAATATCTTTTGAATCAATAAATAAAGAAAAAGTTAATTATTATTCAAACTTTTTTAAAGATAGATTTAATGAAGAATTTGAAGATTGCTTACTTGAAGGTCCAACATTTATCATAAAATATAAAAATGGATATAGAAATTTTATTTATTTAAAGGTTAAAAATTTAAAAAATATCAAAGATGATTTAATTTATATTATTGAGAAATTTAATTCTAAAAACGAAATTAAAATATCATTAAATTTTTCACCTTTTGATCTATAAAATATAGAGTAAAAGTAGAAAAAATATATAAATTATTTTAAAATATAAGTTATAGGATTTATTTATGATTAATATTACGTTTTATGGTGTAGACCCTTATATGTTAAGAGGTCTTTCAAAAGATTTAACTGAAAAAGTTGCAAATTTATGTGAAGTAAACAAAGAAGATATTCTTTTTATGTGTAGTGATGGTTTACTTTGTTATAATGGAGTTGAACAAGATGATTGGTACGCTTTAATTTATGTTGATATGCCACATGAATTAGAAGTATTTGAAAAACAATTTGTAGAATTATTTAAATATCATTTAGATAAGACAGTTCTTCATTTTGAAGTAATTTTTAGATATTATCACAACCATTCACATTATGTTGAATTAAATGAAGATTATCCTCGATATATCGATGAAAGAAATCAAGTTTATGCAGAAAATGATGAAGAAGGTGAAAATTTTAAAGAAGTCTATAGTCATGATGAATGTGATGATCCAGAATGTCACGAACATCATCATGATGATGAAAGAATCTTTTTAGGCAATGCTTTTGAAGGTTTTGAAGAAAAACTTGAAGAAATTAAAGAGAAAAAATAGATATGGAACTTATTGAAATCTCGATAAAAATTATTGATAAAGTTTTAAAAAAAGAATCTAATTTTTTACATAGTTTAAAAGAAGAATGCAAATTTTTAGATAAATATGAAAAAAGTAAGGTTTCTTCTCTTGTAGGAATGTATTTTAGAAACTACTTTTTAATAAGTGCATTTTTAAAAGAACATTGTTTAAAAGAAAATCAAAGAAGTTCAATTGTTTTAGGTTTAACTTTTATTAATAATTCTTTTAAACATATTGAAAATGATGAAGAAATGATTAATTTTCTTGTTGATGAATTAAAAAAGATTAAAATTGAAGTTAACGATGAATTTAAACAAGATTTTAATAATTTAATATCTTTAAGAAGAAGTTATGAATTTAAAAACATAAAGAGAAATTCAATAGAAGGATTTTCAATAAGATACAATTTACCAGTTTGGTTAATTAAACTTATTGTTAATCAATATGGTAAAGAAGATGGGTTATTAGTTCTTAAAACCTTATCTAGTATGCCTTCTCAATATTTATCTATTAATTTTGAAAAAGAAATTGAAAATTCTAAAGATTTAGAGAATTTTACTAAAGTAGAAGATGATTTATATCTTTATAATTTTGATAAAACAGTTAAAAAAGAGAAACTTGTTTTTGATAATGTTTTATATTTAACTCAAAAAGATTATAAAAATATTTTTAAGGAAATTAATTTATTACCTCAATCAAATATTACTTATTTTGGAGATTCTAATGATAATGTTATTTTTGATTTTGTTAAGAAATTTTATCGTGATGATGATATTTTCTATTTTGTAACCCCAAAATTAGAAAATAACTATCTTGTAATGGATAAGGTTAAAAAATATAAAAAAAGAAATTTCCATTTTTATGAATTAAGTGCTAGCGCTATTAGAACTTATTCTAGTGAAGGAGAAGATTTAATTATGTATTCTCCAAAATCTA
>CAVKAB010000029.1:0-10905 GCA_963653985.1 Bacteroidaceae bacterium | reverse complement strand
TTACCTTTTCTAACAGTTTCCATAATAGTGAAGGCTTTAGAATTATCAAGTCCCATAGAAATTAAGTAAGTCATAATATCATCTCTACATCCAATAACTCCATTAATATCAGTGATTCCATTTTTAATTAAATCTTGAGCATTGTTTGTCCAAACGTTAGTACCATGACTCAATCCCGAAATAATAAATAAATCTTTGAAGGTTCTAGGTTTAGCTTCTCTTATTAATTGCTTAACGAAATCAGTACCCATTTCAGGAAGTCCAGTAGTTGCAATATCTTGCTTGATATATTTATGTTTTAAATTTAATGCATCATTATTAATAAATAGTGATAAAATCTTTGGATCATCAACTTTAATCTTAGTAATATCAATATGAGCATCTTTAAAATGTTCATTAGTTAAATCTTGCATCATTTTTAACGCTTGAGGATCAACGTGTCCAAGCATATCGAATTTTAAAATTGTATCGTGGATACTATGGAAATCGAAGTGAGTTGTTCTCCAAGTTGCACTAGTATCGTTTGCAGGATATTGAATAGGAGTAAAATCATAAACTTCATATTCACGAGGAACAACAACAATTCCTCCAGGGTGTTGACCAGTTGTTCTTTTACATCCAACACAACCTGCTGCTAAAAATCCAATATATGCACTAGAATATTTAGAACTATCTTCACCTAAAAATTCTCCAAAGTATTGTTTTGAAACGTTACCAAAGGCTGTCTTATCTTGTAAAGTAGAAATTGTTCCAGCTCTAAAAACTTTGTCTTCACCAAGTAAATCACGAGTGAATAAATGTGCTGTTGATTGGAAATCAGCAGGGAAATTTAAATCAATATCAGGGACTTTTTCAGCAGCGAATCCTAAGAACGTTTGGAAAGGAATGTTTTGACCATCTTTAATCATTAATTCTCCACATTCAGGACATACTTTATCTGGTAAGTCAAAACCTGAAGTAATTCCATCTTCTTTATAATCATGGAATTCAACATGCTTACATTTTGGGCAATGATAATGAGGAGGAAGAGGATTAATTTCAGTAATACCAGAGCAGAAAGCAACAAATGAGCTACCAACACTACCTCTACTTCCAACAATATACCCTTGTTCATTAGTTAATTTAACAAGTTTATGAGAAATATAATAAATAACACTGTATCCATTTCCAATAATACCTTTTAACTCAATATCAAGTCTATCTTCAATTAATTCAGGTAATTTTTCTCCATAAATTTCATGTGCTTTTGAATAACATAAATCTTTAAGCATATTCTCACAATTATCAATTGTAGGAGTAAATAATTTATTTGGTGGAATTGGAATAATAACTTCAGTTTTATCTGCAATTGCGTTTGTATTAGTAACTACCCATTTATAAGTTTTTTCATCATCTCCATACCATTTAAAAGCATCAAGCATTTCTTCAGTGGATAAAAATCCTTGATTAGGGTTAGGGAAATTATGACCAGCTTTTTCTTTAAGTCTAGTTCTACCATATTCATTTAATGGATGTCTAATTTTACCAACTGCTTCACTTGCAATCATAATATCTCTAAAGATTTTTTCTTCAGGATTACAATAATGACAATCTCCAGTTGCACAAATCATCTTTCCTAATCTTTCTGAAGTATCAATTATTTTTCTTAAATTTCTAAGTAATGATTCTTCACTTGGAAGTTCATTCATATTAACTAAATATGAATAGCAAGATAATGGTTGAATTTCAATAAAATCATAATATGAAATAGCTTTTTCTAACTTTTCCATATTACTTCTTATTGCAGCTTGAAATACTTCTCCATTAAAGCAAGCACTTCCTAATATTAAATTTGTTCTATATTTATCTAAAACACTTCTTGGAGTTAAAGGTAAGCTTCCAACAAATTCGCAATGAGAAATAGAAATAATTTTATATAAATCCTTTAATCCTGCTTGATTCTTACAAATTGCAGTTACATGTTTTGGTCTTAGATATTTTAAAGCTTCTTTAGGATAAGTAAGTTTAGAAATATAATTTAAATCTACATCTTTATTTTCTTGTTCTAAGGCAGTAATAACATTTTCCATACATGCTGCTAAAACTTTAGCATCGTAATCTGCTCTATGAGCTTCATCTGCATCGTAATCGATTTTATATCTTTTACACATAGCTCCTAAACTATGAGCTCTATTTCCAGGGTTAACATATCTATCAATAGGTAAAGTATCAATACATGCTCTTGGTAATTTCTTGCCATAAAGTTTCATGTATTCTTCATTTAACATGTAAAAGTCGAATTGAGCGTTATGAGCAACAAGGCAAGTTTCTTCACCACACCACTTTAAAAAATCAGGTAAAACTTCTTTAATAGTTCTACATTTAGAAACCATTTCATCAGTAATTTTAGTCTTTTCTTGAATAAGTTCTGGAATATGCATTTCAGGATTAACAAGTTCATCGAATGTTTCAATCGTCATTCCATTTTTAATCTTAACTGCACCAATTTCAGTAATTTTATCATATCCTACTTGAAGTCCAGTAGATTCAAGGTCAAGAACTACTAAAGGTAAATCTTTAAGTTTTCTACTATCTGGATTAATACAGCCTACTAAATAATCATCAATTAAATAAAGTTCGCT
This sequence comes from Bacteroidaceae bacterium, assembly GCA_963653985.1. Classification (GTDB taxonomy): domain Bacteria; phylum Bacillota_I; class Bacilli_A; order RFN20; family CAG-826; genus Onthovivens. Next base: position 8,284 of record CAVKAB010000029.1, on the reverse strand, counting down.
ACCATATAACATTTTAATATTATATTTTTTAGCGGCACTTTGAGCTTCAGGGAATGCTTGAGCAACACCATGATCAGTAATTGCAATCGCTTTATGTCCCATATGAGAAGCAAGTTCAGCGTATTCACTAATAGAACTTACTGCATCCATTTCACTCATCTTACTATGAAGATGTAATTCAACTCTCTTTTCGGTTGCATTATCATCACGTAAAGGATCATTCGGAAGAATTTCAATATAATGAACTTGCATATAAATGCCTCTTGCGTTACTTCCAATTCTTCCTTTAACTTTAACATTATTGCCAGTTTTAATTTTATTAACTTCTTCTTGAGGTAAATTCTTACTATTTGTTGTTAAAAAACAATTGATTGCAGCTTTAAAATTACCAATGGTTAATTGGAAACTTCTTTCACCATCATTTTTATCTTTTGGATCACCATTAATAATTAATTTACCACTAAAAGCTACAGCATCATCACTAGCACTTAATTCTTCTAAAGTGGTTTCTTTATATTCACTAGCAAGGCGATATATTCTTCTTCTTTCAGCCATTTGAACTTTTTGTTCTTTAGCTTCTTTTTCTTCATTAATAATCTTTATTTGAGTATCTTTAATTTTTTCTTTATGTTCTTCTTCTCTTTTTTTAAGTTCACTTTTACTTTCTTCTTTCTTCTCTTGTGCATTTAAATTATAAATATTTATTTTATAATTTAATCCAAGCTCATTAAATAAAGATTCTAAATCTTCATACAAATTCCTTGCAAATAAATTTGTAAAACATTCATATTCAAAATCGTCTTTGAATAAAATTTTAATTTCACTACCCTTTAATTCAATATCATAATGAAATTGTTCAAAACATTCATTAAATATAAAATCATCAATAAATTCATGTAATTCTTTGTCAGTATAATTAGTTTTATAAGTATAAAAAATACGATATTTGTATTGTATTTTCTCTAAATGTGATAAGAATTTTTGATATCCTGAGTATGTCCAAGGTGTATCTTTAATAATAAAATAGTCAAATTTATTAGGTTCTTCTTTGTCTTTTTGAATGCTTAAAAATTCTAAGTCATAATCATTAACATCTTCAATTCCAATACTTCCTAAAAATCTAACCATTTTATTATCCATAAATTACCTACCTAAAAAATATATCTTTAATGAAAATTAATCCCATGAATGCAAATAGTATAATTAATCCAATTCCTGAAACAATATTTTTAACCTTTGGAGGAATTTTCCATTCATCCTTGGTAGTTTCTTTATCTTCAACTTTTGGATCTTTATTTCCTACAACTAATGTATCACTACTACTATTTTCTTCTTTTTCTTTTATTTCTGCATCAATAATTTCATTATTTTCTTTATTCTTTTTATTTTTAATTTTCTTACCACCTTTATAAAATAAATTACCAATACCTTCAATAATTTCTACTAAGACTTGCCATCCATCAAGTCCTGGGAAAGGTAAAAGGTTAAAGAGTGCTAAGTTAACTGAAATAACTCCCCAAGTATCTAAATAATAATTGAATGGGTAATTAGATAAAATTTGAGTAGTTTGAGAGAATATTGCAACTGGTCCTCCAACTCCTGACCAAGTTGTTTTATCACCTTTTGCAAGATTTAATAATGCTCCACTAATTTGAGTATTAGCATTTAACCACTTTTTACCAGCTAAACTAAATGATTTCCAACCTAAATATTCAAATCTAGCATATGCACTAACACCAGTTTCAGATAATTTTGAACTTTCTACTTTAAAATTAGCGTTAACTTTATTCATATCGTTAGAATTTAATTTCTTAAAATACATTGTAGTATCTAAAGCACTAACATTTTCTAATGAATAAGAAACTAACTTTTTATCTGTACCTACAATTGGTAATGTAAAATCAATATCTTTTAATGAATCAACTTTATCAATATCAACAAATTTAGATTCATTACTAACATAAACTTGAATATTACTAAATGAAGAATCATTTCTTGATTTAGCACTATAAACACTCATCATTGATGAATAATCAAGTTTACTATATCCCCAATCGCTTCCATATGATAAAGAATATAAATTAGTATCCATATTATTTGGAGATGATAAAATAACATTTAATCCTGAAACACTAATAGTTTGTTCTTTACCATCACTATCTTCATAAGTATAATCATATTTTAAAGTAGCAGCACTAACAACAAACTTTTCATCCATTGTAAGTAATGCACCATTTTCGTCTTTAAATGTTTCATTAAATCTTTCAGTATTTGTAACTTCGCAAACATTAATAGAAAAATCACTATTTAATTGGGGAAAACATGAACTTGAAATAACAAAAATAAGGAATGCTAAAATAAAGTTCATAAAGATTCCTGCTAAAAAAATAATAATCTTCTTCCATCTAGAGATTCCTTCTAATGATCTTTCTTTAGAAACACTTACGCCTTCAGGAAGATCAACTCCTTCTCCATACATTTGGACATATCCACCAAATGGAACAATGCCTAAAGAAAAAGTAGTTTCACCTTTTTTTCTTTTATGTTTAATAATTTTTGGGCCAAATCCAATTGAAAAATCACTACAATAAATATTAAAAATTTTAGCAGCAATAAAATGTCCAAATTCATGAATTGCAACAAGTATTCCAAGTGCTACTAAAAATAAAATTATAGATAATATAGTCATTAAAACATTCATTAATAATCTCCTTTTTTAATTATATCAATAGTTAAATCTCTAACTTTTTTATCTTCTTTAATTAAGTCTTCTTCCTTTAAAGTATCTTTAAATTCATAAGACTTTAATATTTTATCAATTATTCTTTTAATATCAAAATACTTAATTTCATTATTTAAAAAAGCATTAACTGCAACTTCATTTGATGCATTAATAATTAACCCTAAATTACCTTTTTTATTAATAATTTCATATCCTAAATTGATTAAACTAAAAGTTTTATAATCCACTTCATAGAAGGTATAGTTTGAATAAGTATCTATTTCTGTATCTTTAAACTCTTTATCACTAGTTTTAAATAAAGATAAACAATCATTGATTTGAGTATGCATATCAGGTTTCCCAACACTTAATTTATAATGATTGTCTTTAGTATGTATAAAACTATGGACATAACTATTTCGATCAATTTTTACTTTTATTTGATTAGGATTGACATTAAATAAATAATAAGCTTCTACTATTTCAAATGCTTTATTCATTAAGGTAGAAGAATCAATAGTAATTTTTTTACCCATTTTATATGTTGGATGATTTAAAGCGTCATTTAAACTAACTTTCTTTAAGTCTTCTTCTTTATAGTTAAAGAATGGACCACCACTACAAGTTAAATAAATCGTATCTAAATTATCTTTAGAAATATTTTTTAAACATTTAGTAATTGCAGCGTGCTCACTATCGATTGGATAAAGTTTTCCATACCCTTTAGATAAATAATTATTCACTATTTCTCCTGCTACTACTAACGTTTCTTTATTAGATAGTAATAATATTTTATTTAACTTTAAAGCTTTTAAAGAAGGAATTACTCCACTAAAACCACTTAAAGCATTTAATATATAATCACAATCACTTTCTTCTATTAATGATAAGATTCCATTATCACCATAAAAAAACTTAATAGAAGAATACATATCTTTAAAAATTAAATAATCTTCATAATTTTTTAAACATATATATTCTACATCTTTATTTTCATTTAAGAAGTTTCTTAAAAAAGCGATATTATTTCCAATAGATATCGCTTTAATAACAAACTCATCTTTTCTTTTATTAATACAATCGATACTTTGAGTGCCAATGTTTCCACTTGCACCAAGTAAACATATCTTAATTTTTTTCATTTATATAAATAAGTTCCATTTATTAATCATCATTAAGACTAATAATGCTGTTGAAATTGAAACAAGAATTAATGAGTCAATACGGTCTAATACACCTCCATGACTTCTTAAGATTGTTCCAAAATCTTTAATATTGAAATTTCTTTTAATACTTGAGAATAATAAATCACCCATTGTTCCAACAAGTGGATTTATTAAAGCAATTATTAAAATATTATACCAATGTGCTGAATCTAAAACTCCTGTTAAAACTGGAAGTCCACATGCTTCAAAAATAAATGCATAAGCACAAGTACAAATAAATGAAATAACAACTCCACCAGCAAATCCTTCCCAAGTTTTCTTAGGAGAAATATGTGTCATATGGTGTTTTCCAAATAATATACCTACAAAATATGCTCCAACATCATTCATCATTGAAGATAAAATAACAAGTCCAAGTAATAACGCACTACTTAAGTATTTAAATAATGGATCATTTGTATTTACAAATGAAAATACTGTTCCTCCATCAACATTTCCTGTTACATATGCAAAAGGAATATATCTTAAATATAATAAGCATTGCATTCCTAAAGAACATACAAAGAACATTGTAATAAAATAAAAACAATCATTAATTGTAAATTCTTTATCAAATAAAACTATAAGGAAGAAAAATGCAATATTAACTGCAAAGCAACATATAGATAAACTTGGTTGAGGAAACGATTCTTCAAGTACAAAGTTAAATCCATCAAGTGTTCCATTTGCATGATAATAATTGTAAAAATCCATCAAATTAGTTTTAAAGAACATCCAGAAAGTTAAAGTGATCATCATAATATAACTAAATATATAGATAATCCATTTAAATTTTCTATTTTGTTTTTGTGGGGCTTTTAAAAGCTCATGAGTTAAAATAATTAAAATAAGAGAGACAAAAGCAAACCAATACCATCCTCCAAGAATCAAACAAGGAATAGTAACAATTACCATAATTGCTGCCATTATAATTCTTGAAGTTAAGTTTTTCTTTTGGCCTTCACTTAATTGATTAACGTGATGTTTTGTTTCATCACGTTTTATTTCTTTATTTTCTTCGTTTTCCATTTTAATTAAACTGTCATGATTTCAGCTGTTTTTGCTTTTAAAATATCATCAATCTTTTTAATAGATTCATCAGTTAATTTTTGAATTTCTGTTTCTTCTTTCTTTCTTGTATCTTCTGTAAAGCTATCATCTTTTTTGACTTTTTCCATAATGTCTCTTCTAACATTACGAACAGAAACTTTACATTCTTCACTGAAAACCTTAGCTTTTTTAACTAATTCCTTTCTTCTATCTTCTGTTAATGCTGGGAAATTTAATCTAATTTGTTTACCATCAATAATTGGATTAATACCGAGAGTTGAGGTATTAATTGCAGCAACAATAGATTTAATATCATTTTGATCAAATGGAATAATTAAAAGTTGTCTTGGTTCAGGAACTTTAATAGAAGCGATATCTGTAATATTCATCATATCGCCATAATATTCACATTTTAAATTTTCAAGTACTGAAGCACTTGCTCTGCCTGTTCTTAAAGTTGATAAATTTTCGTTAAATGAACTAACGGATTTATCCATCTTTTCTTTACATTCTGTTAAAATAGCGTCCATATTTACTCCTTTGTAATAGTAGTGCCAATATTTTCATCTCCATTGAAGATTTTTTCAAAATTTGAATAATCATCCATAGAAAAAACTCTTAGAACAATATCGCTATTTTCTAATAATTTAATAGCACTTTCATCCATAACTTTAAGTTTTCTTTCTAAAACTTCAGTATATGAAAGAGTTTTTAAGAATTTAGCATCACTATATTTATTTGGATCTTTGTCATAAACTCCATCAACCCCGTTTTTAGCTGCAAGGATTAAGTCTGCATTAATATCTAAAGCACGACTTGCTGAACATGTATCGGTAGTATAGGTAGGAAGTCCAATACCTCCAGCAAATAAAGTTACATAACCTTCACTCAAATATTTATTAGCTAATTCCTTACTATATTTTAAAGTAACTTTCTCAGTATTTAAAGCACTTAATATAATATTTTTAATATTTCTTTTAGTAAGTAATGCAGAAATAGCTTTACAGTTGATAATTGTTCCAACCATTCCCATATAATCACCATCTTCATAAGAAAATCCATTTTCTTCTGCAATTCTTCCTCTAAAGATATTTCCTGCTCCACAAACAAGTCCAATTTCTTTTCCTTGTTTTACTAAAATTTCAATTTGATCAATAACAGCATTTAATTTAGTAGCATCAAATATTTTATGATTAACTTGATCTCCTAAAGCTTCACCACTTAATTTAATAATTGCTCTTTTATATTCTTTCATTTATATCACCTCAAAGTTAATAAAAAGCCTCAATCAAATTCTAAAAATTGAGGCTTTTAAAAAGTTAAAATTTATTATTTAGCTTGAGCCATAACTTCTTCAGCAAAGTTATCAACTCTCTTTTCTAATCCTTCACCAACTTGGAAACGGACAAATTTTAAAACTTTGTTGCCATCTTCTTTTAAAGCTTGAGCAACTGTCTTACTTGGATCGAGGATATATTCTTTATCTTCAAGTGAAACTTCACTAAAGACTTTATGTAATTTACCTTCGATAATTTTAGCTAAAGCAGCTTCTGGTTTTCCTTGTAATTTTGGATCTTCTTTACTAGCAGCAACTTGAACTTCTCTTTCTTTTGCAACAACTTCAGCTGGAACATCAGAAATTGAAATATATTTTGGGTTACCACTACAAATTGATAATGCAATACCTTTTGCGAGTTCATCATTAGCATGAGCTAAAATAACAACAACTGCAATTTTTCCTTGTCCATGGACATATGTGCAATATCCTTCACCTTCTTTAACTGATAAGACTTCTGTTCTTCTTAAGCTTAATTTTTCGCCTAATTTAACAGCAGCATCTGTAAATAAAGGAGCAACTTTTTCTTTTAATTCATCAAAAGATAATTCGCTATTTTCTAAAGCTGTTTCGTTAACACTGTTAACTAATTCTTTGAAAGCATCACTGTTTGCAACGAAGTCTGTTTCACAGTTAACTTCACTAATAGCAATTTTTTTACATTTTTCACAAACTTTAGTTAAGACTAAACCTTCAGCAGCAATTCTATCAGCTTTTTTAGCTTGTTTTGCGATACCTTTTTCTCTTAACCAATCGCAAGCTTTGTCGACGTCATCGTTGCAAGCGACTAATGCATTTTTACAATCCATCATACCTGCACCGGTTCTTTCACGTAATACTTTAATTAATGCGATGTTTGCCATATGTAATTATTCTCCTTTTGATTCAGCAGCTTTTTCTTCTACTGGTTTTTCTTCTTTTTTAACTTCTTGTTTTTGTTGTAAACGAGCTTGGAATCTTGCTTTTTCTTTTTCCATTCTTTCTCTTTGCATTTCTCTTCTTGCAGCGAGTCTAATAGCATTTTCTCTATCAGCTTGTTTTAAAGCATCGTTCATTGTAGCTTCAGCACCTTCATCTTTGCTATATGCAACTTCTGGTAAACCACCTTTTGATTCAACGATAGCATCACATAATGTTCCAATTAATAATTTTAATGATTTTTCAGCATCATTATTAGCTGGGATAACATAGTTGATATTATCTGGATCACAGTTTGTATCACAAAGACCAAAGACTGGGATATTTAATTTTTTAGCTTCTAAGACAGCAATCTTTTCATCAGTTGGATCACAAACGATAATTGCGTTTGGAACCTTTCTCATTTCTTTGATACCTTCTAAGTTTTTAGCTAATTTTTCTTTTTCTTTACCTAAGAGAATTGCTTCTTTCTTTGGTAATTTTTCCCATTCGCCATTTGCTTCAGCATCTTCTAATTCTTTTAATCTCTTAATACGTGTTGAGATTGTTTTGAAATTAGTTAATGTTCCACCTAACCATCTTGAATTGACGTAGAATGAACCACTTCTTTCAGCTTCTAATTTAATTAAATCTTTAGCACTATCTTTAGTACCAACGAGTAAAACTTTTCCACCTTCAGCAACAATTTCTTTTAATTTTGCGTAAGCATTTTCAACTGCTGATTTTGTTTTTGTTAAATCAAGTAAATAGATTCCATTTCTAGCACAGAAGATGTGTTTTTTCATTTTTGGATTCCATTTTCTTGTTTGATGGCCATAATGAACACCAGCTTCAATTAATTTTTTAACTGTGATGATTGGTGCATTTGGATCAAAAACTGCAGTTTCCATTTCTTTTGATTCTTCAGCTTTTACAGCTTCTTCTTTTGTTTCTTGTTCAGCAGCTTCAACTTCTGCAGCTACTTCGTCAAGAGTAACGCTCTTTTTGTTTTCGGACATTATTGTCTCCTCCTATTTGTTAAGCCTCCACTATTTCGAACACCAACCCTAAAAG
>CAVKAB010000028.1:0-10977 GCA_963653985.1 Bacteroidaceae bacterium | reverse complement strand
AAAATTGTTAACCCAGAAAATGGTAATTTTGTTGAATTAAGTGAAGGTTGTATCGTTGCAAAACGTCATATCCATATGACTCCAGCAGATGCTGAAGCATTTGGTGTTACAAATGGTGAAATCGTTAAAGTTGCAACCGGTGGAGAAGGAAGACACGTTATTTTTGATGATGTTGTTATCAGAGTTTCACCATCATACAAACTTGCAATGCACATCGATACAGACGAATCAAATGCAGGAAACTGCTTTGGTGAAATGTATGGAGAAATTGTTAAATAATGGAAAAACAATATACACATATTTGCAAGGGAACATGTTCTAGACAAATTGAATTAAAATATGATCCTGAAACATTAAAAATCATCGATATTGATGTTGTTGGTGGTTGTAATGGTAATTTAAAAGGTATCAAAGCTTTAGTTCAAGGTGCTGATATGAAAGACACATATAATAGATTAAAAGATGTTAAATGTGGTCCTAGAGCAACTTCATGTCCTGCTCAACTTGCTTTAACTATTGAAGAAGCATTAGCTCAAGATGGTATTGATATTAATGCTAGTGAAGAAGTTAAAGAAAGTAACTAATTAAAAAATATTTACAAGTAAATAAAAAAACAATATACTATATACGCTTATCAAGAACTACATAAAAATATTATTAAGTGAAAAAATGTAGTAGCAACTCTCAAAACATGAGTAAGTGCTTCTTAATAGCAAAGTACCACACTTTGATCGATGAGCGAGGATTATTATGTTTTTAAGTAAGACCTTCTACAAATGTGGAAGGTCTTTTTTAAATAAAAAGGAGATAAAAATGGAAGAAAATAGAATTTTATTCACTTCTGAATCAGTAAGTGAAGGACATCCTGATAAAGTTTGTGATCAAGTTTCTGATGCAATTTTAGATGCTTGTTTAAAAGGTGATTCTAAATCCCATGTTGCTTGTGAATGTTTTGCAACTACAGACTTACTTATTGTTGGAGGAGAAATTACTACTAACGCTAAAGTAAATTATGAAGAAATTGCAAGAAATGTTGTTAAAGAAATTGGATATGACAAACCTGAACTTGGATTTAATTATGAAACTTTTAAATTTGTAAATTTGATCAAAACTCAATCAAATGATATTAATCAAGGAGTTGATAAAGATACTTTAGAAGAACAAGGTGCTGGAGATCAAGGCATTATGTTTGGATATGCTACAAATGAAAGTGAAGGATATATGCCTTTACCTGTAGTAATTGCACATAAACTTGTAAGAAGAGCAACTGAACTTAGAAAATCTGGCGAATTTAAATATGCTAGACCTGATATGAAATCTCAAGTTACTATTGATTACACAGAAAAAACACCAAGAATTGATACAATTTTAATGTCTATTCAACATGATGAAGATTTTAATGAAGAAGAATTTAAAACTTTTATTAAAGAAAATATCATGAAAAAAGTTGCTAAATCTTTTGGATTAAATGATGATTTCAAAGTTTTAATTAATCCTACTGGTCGCTTTGTAATTGGAGGACCTCAAGGAGATACTGGATTAACAGGTAGAAAAATTATTGTTGATACATATGGAGGAAGTGCAAGACATGGAGGTGGTGCTTTTAGTGGAAAAGATCCATCAAAAGTAGATAGAAGTGCTGCATATTATGCTAGATATATGGCTAAAAACTTAGTAGCTGCTGGAGTTGCAGATAGACTTGAAATTCAACTTTCTTACGCTATTGGAGTTTCTTACCCAATTTCTATTAATATTTCTACATTCCATACTGCAAAATATAGCGATGAAGAAATTTTAAGTGTCATTAATAAAGTGTTTGATGCAAGACCCGGAATGATTATTAAAAAGTTCTCATTAACTGAACCTTCATTTAAATATAGAAGTATTTCAAATTATGGACATTTTGGAAGACCAGATGTTGATTTACCTTGGGAAAAATTAGATAAAGTTGATGAAATTAAAAAACTTTTAAGAAAGTAATATTTTATTAAAATATTATTAAAATTTTTTTATATTATTTGGTATAATATAAGTACCAAATATAGGAGGAATATATAATATGAAATATCAAATTATTGGTAAAAATATTACTGTTACAGAAGGAATCGCAAATAGTGTTACAACAAAGTTATCCAAAATGGATAAATATTTCTCAAATAGTGACGATTTAGATTGTAGAGTAGTTGTTAGAAGTTATAAAACAGGTGCTAAAGTTGAAGTTACAATCTTTACAAAAGATACAACATTTAGAGCAGAAGCTAAAGACAACGATTTATATAACGCAATTGATAAAGCAATTGATAAATTACAAAGTCAAATGCGTAAATTAAAAACTCAACTTGAAAAGAGATATGAACATAATGGTTTTGGTAAAGCTGTTTTATTCAATGAACTTGAAGATGTTGAAGATGAAATTAAAAATGCAGAGGTTGTTAAAACTAAATCATTAGATTTAAAACCTATCACATTAGATGAAGCTATTTTCCAAATGGAATCAATTGGTCATGATTTCTATTTATATTTAGATACAGATGATGAAAAGATTTCAGTTGTTTATAGAAGAGAAGATGGAGGATATGGATTACTTCAAGCAGAAAATGAAGTAAATATTAAATAATGAATAAAATAATTGCTACAGATTTAGATGGCACTTTGTTTTATCCTAAAGATCGTATAAATATTATTTGTAAAGAAAACTTATTTTTCGTCCAATCATTTATTGATAGTGGTGGAAAATTAGTTATCGTATCTGGAAGAAGTTTACTTTATGGAAAAAAGGTCCAAAAAGTAATTGATCGAGATATTGATATTATCGCTTTTAATGGTGGTTGTATCTATTCAAATAATGAAATTGTTGATTCAAATATCGTTGATAATCAAGAAGCAGAAAGTATTATCAACGATATTTTCAATGATTATAAAGTTTTATGTGTGACTTTGATGTGCGAAGATGGGATGTATATTAAAGCTCGTCATGATTCTAAATTTATTGGATTTTTGTATAAAATTTATTACAAACTTCAAAAACAATACGCTGAAAAAAGCTTTTTTAAGAAAAAAGAATATGATGACGCTTTAAAGAATAAAAAGATTTTTAAAATCTTAGTAGTTTTTGGTTTGACTCCAAAATCGAATAGGAGAGCAGAAGAAGCTACTAAAGTTTTGAATAATACATATTCTAATATTGAAGCCGCTTGGACTACTCTTGCAGTAGAAATTACTACAAAAGATGTCTCAAAAGGTGCAGCAATTGAAAAATATTGTGAAATTAATAAATTAAATAAAGATGATGTTTATGTTGTTGGAGATAGTGGAAATGATATCTCAATGTTTAAAAAATTCCATGAACATTCATTTGCTATGAAGAAAGCACCAGCCTCAGTTAAGAGGTTTTCTAGATATGTTATTAATAAATTTGAAGATTTATCTAGATATATTTATGAAAAATAGTAAAATATAATAGTTAAGGAGAAAATTATAAAATTATGTTACCAATTAGTCGTGTTATTGTTTCAATCGTATATTACAATTCTTTACTTAGAGATACATTAGAATATACTTTAACAAGAGATAAATATGAAGTTGAATTCTACAACTATAAAAAATATGGTATTGTCAACGAATTAAAGTTAAACACACCTTTAAAATCATTCTTAGAAAGCAATGGTGAAAAAGGCGCTGAATTACAAAAGAAACTTGAAAATATCGGTGAAGAAGTCTATGGAGACAAATCAACAATTTTAAAAGTTATCAATGATAATATTAAAGTTGATCACGCTCAAGATATCAAAATCTTTGATTTAGTCGTTCCAGCACATGAAGAATTAAATGCTGTTTTAAGATTACACTTAGATTTCATGGTTAAAAATAGAGATCAAATCGTTAATGGTTTAGTTGCTGAAAATGGACAATTCCCTGCAGATAGAGATGCTGCTAATAAAGAATTTGATAGAAACTTAGAATTAGTTTCTAAATTATTAGAAGCTGATGAAAATTTCTACCGTGGTGTTGCTTTCCAAACATTGTCAACATCTATTTTTACTAAATTCCATGAATTTAATGATGAAATGAGAAAAGCAAATGGTCAAAAAACTCCACAAGCTTCATTTATTGAACAAGAATTACAATCATTATTAAGAAATTTCTATATCTGTGTTCAAAATGCTTCATCAAAGAATGAATTATACACAGAAGCAAAAGATAAACTTAATAATTCAATCGAAATGATGACAAATAAGAGAGCTTTACCAGCAGGTAAAAATTTCAATGATGTTTTTGCTGATGCAAGAAGTTCAGTCACAAAATTCATTTTAATTAGCGAAGAAGATTGGAAGAATGTCTATAAACCAGCTGTTGATGAAATGAAAGCTGATTTAGATGCTATTGCTGCAGCTAATAAAACTGAAGAAGCTAAATAGTTAAGATGAAAAGTCAAAAGAGAATTAAATCATTTACTATTAAACAATTAGTATTCTTAATTATTGCTTTATTAATTATTGCTACTGCTATTACTTTTTTAGTATTAGGATTAATTGATGATTATGCAAATATTAAAAACTCAATTCTTACTTTACCTAATTCTTCAATGAAATCAAAATGTTGGGGAATTGGTTTTACATGGTTTGGAGTTATTTTTACAGGTGTTGGTTCTATCATTTTAGCATTTACACTTTCTAGTGCTGCTAAACTTGAAGAAAGAGAAAACGAAAAACAAGCTCGTAAAAAACAAAGACTTGAAAGTATGAATGCTAATAAAGTTAATCAAGCAAATGATTCAACTATTGTAATTAATCAAGTTAAATAAGTTAAAGCGTTAGAAATAACGCTTTTTTTATACAAAAAATTTATTTTTATATCCAAATTTGATAAAATTAATTGTAATTATTTTATTAAAAATTGTAATAAAAAAAGACACAATTTATGTGTCTTTAGTAATTTTTAATAAATGGCGGAGAAAAGGGGATTTGAACCCCTGCGCCTGTTACAGCCTACGAGCTTTCCAAGCCCGCCCCTTCAGCCTCTTGGGTATTTCTCCAATGCTTGAAGATTATAGCATAATAATAAAAGGATGTCACATATAAAATGAAAGAGTTCAAAATCAAGAAGTTCGATTCTAATCAACGTGTAGATAAATATGTAAAGAAGCTATTGCCTAATGCTTCTTTATCTTTGATATATAAAACATTTAGAAAAAAAGATATAAAAGTTAATGGAAAATGGGTAAAACAAGATTATATTTTAAAAGAAAATGATGAATTAAAAATATTTTTAAGTGATGAAGTATTTGAGTCTTCTAAAGAAGAAAAAAGTATTTATGATTTACCAAGTGATTTAGATATTATTTATGAAGATGAAAATATTTTAGTAGTAAATAAAGAAAAAGGATTATTAATTCATGGAGATAAAAACGAAAATGTTTACACTTTATCAAATAAAGTAATTTCATATCTTTATAAAAAAGAAGAATACAACCCTCGTAATGATACTTTTATTCCTTCCCCCGTTCATCGTCTTGATCGTAATACAAGTGGGGTATGTGTATTTGCAAAAAATATGTTAACTAGTCAACTTTTGATGGATGAATTTAAAGATAAAAAGAATTTAGAAAAACATTATTTAGCTTTAGTTTTTGGAAATTCACCAAAGCAAGGCGAAATTAATGCTCCTTTAAAAAAAGATAGTAATAATAATTTAGTTAAAGTTGATTTTACAAGTAAAGACGCTAAAAGTGCATTAACTTTATATTCAAAATTAGATGGAAATGATGAATATTCATTACTTGATGTTAATTTAATTACTGGAAGAACTCATCAAATTAGAGTTCATTTATCATATAAAAATCTTCCAATTGTTGGAGATGAAAAATATGGTGATTTTAATAAAAATAAAATATTTGAATCTAAATATAAGTATAAAAAACAATTTCTTCATGCGTATTCTTTAGAATTTAAAGAAATGAAAGGACATTTAAAATATCTTTCTAATAAGAAATTTATTGGAAAATTAAATGAAGAAGAAAGTAAAATACTTGAAAAATTAGGGTTAAAATATTAATAATATAGAGAGGTAAAAAATATGAATCAAGTTACAAAATCTAATTATGAAAAATGGTTAAATTCTCCAGTAGTTTCTTCTTCTGATAAAGAGAAACTTAAAAAGATGAGTGCAGAAGAAATTGATGATTCTTTCTTTAAAGAAATTGCTTTTGGAACTGCCGGTATTAGAGGAATTTTAGGTCCTGGTACTAATAGAATGAATCTTTTTACAGTTAATAGAGCTACTGTTGGTTTTGGTCTTTACTTAAAAAGTAAATTTAAAGGTGATATTTATGTAGCTATTTCTCATGATAATAGATATATGTCTAGAGAATTTACATTAGCAAGTGCCGAGATTTTAAATAAAATGGGAATTAATGCATATATTTTTGATTCTTTAAGATCAACACCTGAACTTTCTTTTACAGTTCGTTATAAAAAATGCCAAGGTGGTATTATGATTACTGCATCACATAACCCTAAAGAACATAATGGATATAAGGTTTATGATGAATGTGGATGCCAACTTGTTCCATCAAAAATTAAAGATTTAATTGATATTATTAATGAATTAGGTGATCCTTTAGAAGTTAAGGTTCCTGAAAGTGAAGTTAAAGGTAAAACAATTATGGTAGGAGAAGATGTTGATGCTCCTTATTGTAAACTTGTTGAATCAATCGAAATTGATAAGAGTTTAGATAAAAAAGGATTTAAAATTGTATTCTCTCCAAATCATGGTACAAGTTATGTAAATGCAATGAGAGTATTTAAAGATTTAGGATATGAAGTAATTCCTGTTGAAGGATTATGTGATCCAGATCCTGCATTTACTGGATTATTATCACCAAATCCTGAAGATCCTCGAGCATTTATTAAACCGATTGAAGTTGCTAAAAAAGAAAATGCTGAATTAATCGTTATGACTGATCCAGATGGCGATAGAGTTGGACTTGCAAGTTTAGGAAAAGATCATGAATATCATTTAATGACTGGCAATGAAAGTGCTGCTCTTTTACTTGATTATATTTTAATGCATAAAGTACAAAATAAAGAAGATTTATCAAAATATGTAGTTTATAACACAGTTGTTTCATCAATGATTGGTAAAGCAGTTTGTGATTATTATAATGTTAGACTTGAATCATTTTTAACTGGATTTAAATATATTGGTAATCAAATTGAACATTATAAAAATACTCCAAATGGATATAAATTCTTATTTGGATATGAAGAAAGTTATGGATGTTTAATTAGTGATGAAGTTAGAGATAAAGATGGTACTCAAGCAATTTTACTTTATAGTGAAATGGCACTTTATTACCATAAATTAGGAATGGACTTAGTAGAAGCTTATGATGAATTATGCAAAAAATTAGGTAAATACTATAAATCTAGCTTATTTAATATCTATTTTGAAGGTAGTGAAGGTCAAGCTAAAATGCATGCAATCATGAATGAACTTGAAACTAAACCATTTAAAGAAATTTTAGGTAACAAAGTTACTGTAATTGAAAATTATTTTAAATTATCAAGAAAGAATTTATTAACTAATGAAGAATCAAAAATTGAAAATATTCCAGTAGGTGATTTAGTTAAATTTTTCTTCGAAGATGGATCAAATGTTTCAATCCGTCCAAGTGGAACTGAACCAAAATGTAAATTCTATACTGAAGTTACTTCAAAAGAAATTAATGAAAAAGAATCATTAAAGAAATGTGAAGCATACTTTGAGGAAATTAAAAAAGTTTTAAATATTAAATAAATTTTTATAAGAAGTTATTTTATTAAGTTAGAATAACTTCTTTTTTGTATTAAAAAAGGAATTGAACTAAATCAATTCCTGTAATTTATTTAAAAAATTTAATTAATTCCCACATAATACCATTGTGGTTATTATCTTTTCTAGTGGTATAAGTTGCAAAATTTGAAATTGTAGAATGCCCATTTTTCATAAAGAATGAATGTTTAAATGAACTTAACATTTCGATATCGTTATCAGCATCTCCAAATACGAAGACATTATCTTCTTTAATGTTTAATGATTTAGCAAGTTCTTTTAAAGCGTGTGCTTTTGAAACTTCTGCAAAGTGTAATTCAGCATAAGAGCAATCCCACCAATATCTTAAACGATATTTAGGTGCGATTTCTTCAATTTTATTTTTTAATTCAATTCGTTTTTCTTCAGTATCTGCACTTTCTTTTAATTTTAAAACAAAAGTATAAGTATCATCGGTTAATATATCTTTGATATCACCTCTTATAATTTCTAAATTTGATTTATGAAAGAAATTAAATAAGAATGCATCATCTTTATCAATAAATATTTTCTTATTATTTTCACACATTGCGCTATCTACATAATTTCTTGTAGAATCGTAGACATTTTTAATAATTTCTTTATCAAATTTATATCCTACTTCTTTAAATGTATCTCTTTTAGGATCAAAAGTTAATGCACCATTATAAGATACAATTGGAGAATTAATATTTAATTCTTCGTAATAATTAATAATAGAACGAGGTGCTCTACCACTACAAAGGACAATTTCAACACCTTTTTTATTTAATCTTTTTAAATATTTTTTGGTTAATTTACAAATAGTTTTCTTATCGTTTAATAATGTTCCATCTAAATCAAGAGCGATTAAGTATTTTTCTTTATATTTTTTCATTTCGTTTCCTCCTTTTTTAGTGAATTATTTTATCAAATATAGATATATAAATCTACTAAAAATATAGAAAAATAAGATATAAATTGATATAATTTTAAAACTATAGAAGGTAATAAAAAATGAATGTTAGATTATACAATTCTTTAACAAATAAAGTTGAAGATTTTAAAACGATAAAAGAAAACGAAGTTTCAATGTATGTTTGTGGTCCTACAGTATACAATTATCCACATATTGGTAATATTAGACCTGTTGTATTTTTTGATACTTTAAGAAAATTTTTAGAAAAGATTGGTTATAAAGTTACTTATGTTTCTAATTTTACTGATGTAGACGATAAGATTATTAATAAAGCTAAAGAAGAAGGAATTAGCGAAAAAGAATTAACTGATTTTTATATTGCATCATATTTAGATACTTTAAAAGAATTTAACGTTGAAAAAGCTAGTGAAAACCCTAGAGTTACTGAATATATGGATAAAATTATAGATTTTATTAATGATTTAGTAAATAATGGATCAGCTTACGTTAATAATGGAGAAGTATTTTTTAGTGTAGATAAAGATCCAAAATATGGAGAATTATCTAAGATTAATATTGAAGATTTAATTAGTGGTGCAAGAATTGAAGAAAATTCAAAGAAAAAGAATCCATTAGATTTTTTACTTTGGAAAGACACAAAAGAAGGCATTAAATGGAATTCTCCATGGGGAGAAGGAAGACCTGGTTGGCATACTGAATGTTGTGTTATGATTGATTCCATTTTCAAAGGAATGATTGATATTCATGGTGGAGGAAGTGATTTAAAATTCCCTCATCACGAAAATGAAATTGCTCAAGTTGAATGTCATGATCATACTCATCTTGCAAATTTCTGGATTCATAACGCAATGATGAATATTGATGGAAATAAAATGTCAAAATCTTTAGGAAATGTTATTTTAGCAAAAGATGCAATTAAAGAATTTGGTGCAGATAAAACTAGATTATTACTTTTAAATGCATCTTATAGATCAATTATTAATTTTAATGATGAAACTTTAAAGAATACTGAAGCCATTTTAAATAAATTAAGTGCTATTTATAAACAATCAAATTTATTATTAAATGAAGAAAATGTATCTTTAACTGGAGAATCTAGTAAAATTAATAAGTTCTATGAATTTTTAGCAGATGATATGAATATTCCTAATGGAATTACATATTTACTTGATTTAATTAAAGAAAGTAACGCTGAAATTAGAAAGAAAGATAAAGATATTAATTTAATTAAAGATAATTTCTATGCTTTTAATGATATTGCATATGTTTTAGGCTTGCATTTTGAACCTAAAGAATTTTCTATTGAAGATAAAAAATTATTAAAAGAATATAATGAATCTAAGATTAATAAAGATTTTGCAAAATCAGATGAATTAAGAAAAATTTTAATTGAAAAAGGAGTTTTATAATATGAATGCACCTGTAATTTTAGATGACATATCAAATTCAAAAGGAATAGATCACATTATTATTAATTGGTTTAAAACTGGATTTAATGGAGCAGTTCCTACTTATTGGGGTTTTACAATTTTAATTTTGCTTTCACTTGCTGTATCTGTTCTTTTTGGTGGAATTATTGGTGCTCAAAGAGAAAGAAATGGACATCCAGCAGGATTTAGAACACATATTTTAATTTCTCTTGGATCTTCTCTTCTTATGGTTCTTTCTTTGTATGGTGCGGATAGTAGTGATCAAATGAGACTTGCTGCTGCAGGGGTTACTGGTATTGGTTTTTTAGGTGCTGGTAGTATTATTCAAAATGGTTTTAGCGTTAAAGGATTAACAACTGCTGCAAGTATTTGGGTTACAATGGCAATTGGAATGTGTAGTGGTGCAGGTTGTTTTTTAATGGCAACTGTTGCAACAGTTATTTGTTATGTTTCACTTACAACATTACAAAAAATAGAATTTTCATCATCAGGTAAAAATGTATTTTTGCTTGTTGTTACTGAACTTGATAAGCAACCAATTAAAAAAATTACTGATATTTGTGAAGAAGAAGGTATTGAAGTTTTAGATATTGATTCAAGCTTAGTCAAATCTAATGGTAAAAATTATTTAAGATTAACAATAAAAGTTTCTAGTGATAAAAAAGGATTTGCACTTGGTTTATTAGGAAAAATTAATGAAGAAATTGTTCCAATTGAATCAAAAATCTTACATTAGTTTTTTTATTTTTAATAAAAACAGCCATTATTTATAAATATAATTTATAAATAATATAAGAA